>JAQVUQ010000048.1 GCA_028699365.1 bacterium
TCATCTTTGAGGCCGGTATTACTTCGGGACGGGCAGTCTGTGGTCTGCCTACGGAAGCCTGTGCTCTGAAGCTGGTGGAACTGCCCAGGGCGGCCAAAGCGGAGCTTGCCCGCATGGTGCGTTACGAGGCTGAGTTGCAGATGCCTCTACCGCTGGCGGATATGGCCTGGGGATACCAGGTATACGATTCTTCGGAGACGGCTCGGCCCGCACTTATCGCCGGCATAAGGCGTGAAGCCGCCGATGAAACCGCATCCATGGCTGAGGCGGCGCATCTCGAAGCGACTATCATTACCTTTGCCATGGCTGCCGCTGTCAGGAGCGTCGGCAGCGCCTCTAACGATGCCGGTCCGGTCATGATACTGGATATCGGACGAGAGAGGATCAATATCGGCATTGCCGGTCATGGAAACCTGGTTTACTCGCGCAGCGTGCAGCAGAGCATGGAGTTGGAAGGCTCTATGGAAACATGGTTGAATGAAGCGGCCGCAGAGATGAAACGTTCCATTTTTTCACTGGCGGCAGGCGGAAGCCTCGCCATCCCCGGCAGGGCGGTAGTGGTAGGTGAATATGCCTCGGTTTCAGGTTTATGTGAAAGGCTGTCTGAATTGTCGGAGATGGAGGTCACGGCAGGTAATCCGTGGCCCGGTATGAGCGTGGCCGAGACTGTTGTTAAGGGAGATGCCACAGATCCGGCTGCTTATGCCGTTGCCACAGGTCTGGCCCTGATGGGGTTTGACGGCAGGGGATATATTAATCTGTTGCCGGGACACAGGCTTGAGGAGAGGGTTGCACGGCGCCGGAACAGCATCATGCTGTCCGGGTTGGGCGCTGCCGCCCTGTTGCTGTCATTTGTTCTGATGAGCGGACACGGCGCTTTAACCGACAAAGCGGCGGAGTTACGGGAAACGAGAACGCAGTTACAGGAGGCCAGGGCAGCCATGCGGGGAACAGAGCCTGCGGCAGGTACTTCCGTCGATACGTTGCGCCGGCGGATCGACGGCATTAAGAGCAGGGAGACGAGCCCGCTGGAGTTGCTGCGTCTGCTGAGCCTGGAAATGCCGTCCGGTGTGTGGCTGACGGAACTCTCTTATGAAAAGGATAAATCCTTGACCATCAAGGGCAAGGGGCATACCAATGCCGCCATTGCCGCTGTCGTGGGCAGGCTCTCCGAAGCCGGCTTTTTCCACAGCGTCACTCTTGATTATTCCAACCAGGAACAGGATGATGTTGCTGTAAACTACGATTTCAGGATAACCTGCTCCTGGCTGAAGAATAAAGGCACGTTGCGCTCTGAGACGCGGGCGGACGACAGCCGGAAAACGGGGATAACAGTGCAATGATCAGCATTTTTAAACGATGTTCGTCCTTTACGGCCGTGATCCTTCTGGGGATATTAGTTGCAGTCACGCTTATCGGCGTCGTCGGGCAACGGGTGTATATGTCGCGTGCCGCCAGGGAACTCAGCCTCACCCGAAAAGAGTCCGCAGGACTGGTAAGAGATCTCAGGGCTCTGCGGCTGCACTCCAGGGAATATGCCGAACTCTCCGCCGGCCTGGGTATAGCCGAGGCCGGCGCGTCTGCCGAAACAGGCGGTGTCTCGGCTATGATCGACAGAGTGACCGGAATCGTCGAATCCCAGGGTTGTGCCGTGACCAGCCTTCGTCCGGAGCAGGCAACAGTAAAAGAGGGCGTATCGCGTCAACCCATAAGAATCGGTTTGGAATGCAGCCTGGACGAACTGATCAGGATTCTGTATAAAACCGAGCGGGACAAGCATCTTCTTGTTGTAGAGAAGATGGATGTCCGGCAGCCTGAAGGCGATAAAAATGGTATACCCGGCCGGCTCAGGGTGGAGATGACCGTTGCATCCTTTACGCTTGAGCAGAGCGATAACGCTTCGATGAAGAAGGGAAGTGACAAGAGATGAAAGCTATCGAACGACTGAAATCGATCGAAATCAGCCCGCTCACCGGAGGAGCAGCCATAGTCTCTCTGTTGCTTATCGCCCTGGTGGCGATTATGTGGGTCAAGAGTTCGCTGAATCGTGTGCCGGACGGTCCGGACAGTAAGACGAGCGGATATGCCGATAGCGATTTGAAACCTGCCGCCGACGTTTCCCCCGCCCGCAAGGGCTCCCTGAAGCCCGGCGGGGACTTCACCGACTATACGGTAATAGTCGACAGGAATATATTTGCGTCTACACGCACGGCAACGGATTCGGCCGATGGTGCGAAGGCGGGAAGTGCGTCCGGGAAATCGGATGCATCGGATCTGAATCTGGCTTCGCTCCTTCTGCCGGGCCTGGCTCTGCCGTCGTCCTCCTCTGCCCAGGGGAGCAAGCCGGCCGATGATCCTGTCGGCGGCATCAGAAAGAGTATGGCCTTCACCGGTGTGGTGGAGAGCGGGGGCGAGAAACGCGCTTTGCTGGAGAACCTGTCGACATCGGAAACCCGGTTTGCGGCGCAGGGAGAAGAGATCTTCGGCCTGCGGCTGGCGGAGATCGGTGAGCGATACATAATCCTGGAAAAAGACGGCTCACAGGTGAGGCTGGAGATGGGTGAGAACAAATCCGACTCGGTGCCCGGCGCCAAAGCGGCCGCGCCCGCCGGGGCCGCTGCCGGACAGACCCCTGCAACCGGCCGGCCCGGCAGCGTGTCCACACCGGCTGCGGGCGGTTTTCCTAATGCCGGCCGCTTCGAGAATATGCGACGTAGATTTTCAGAGAGGCGACAAAGCAGCACCGATGGTGCCGCCAACGTCCCCTCCGGATCCAGATAGCAAGGGAAGGAAGTAAACGAATATGCGTTCATTGATCGGATTGATTTTGATGCTCTGCTCGCTCGGATTGTTCGCTGCTTATCCACGGATGGCGACAGTCGATGGCGATGAATTACAGTCCGGGACGATTGCCGCTCCACCAGCCGCTGTTATGCCGGTTGGTAGACCTGAAGCGGACCCGACACCCGCTGCCGCGCCTGCATCTGCCGAGGGCCCTGCGCCTGCGCCGGCCCCGGCCACGGTGCCAGCCCCTGCTGCTGCGCCGACCACTGAGAGAACAGGCAGCAGTAATGGGCTTGGAAGCGGGATGCCTTCCGGGGCAAGACAGTCGGACCGGTTCTCTTCAAGGATATCCATAAGCTTCGACAGGGCCGACATAGGCAGTGTTTTGAAGTATCTGAGCACCGTCAGCAGGATACCAATTGTCACCGACCCTGACATAAAAGGCAATATCACCATAGTCAGCATGAGGGAGATAACCCTGGCGGAAGCTTATGAGGTTATCAACGCCGCTCTGCGGGTCCGCGGCTACGCCATGGTCGGCGGGCTGAACAGCAAGGTGATACGTGTCGTGCCTCTGAAAAAGGCTATTGCCGACAACATGGATGTGAGATCAGGCAAGGATCCTCAGAAGATGACTGCCGGCGATAATATGGTGACGCAGGTAATGCCGCTGGATTTCGTCAATGCCGTCAAGCTGAAGGACGAACTGAAGCCTCTGGTATCGGATGACCAGGCCAGCCTGGTGGCCATATCTTCCACCAATACCATCATCGTTACCGATACGGCCGGCAACGTGCGCCGTATTGCCGAGATAATCAGGGAGTTGGACAAAGACAATTCCGATGTTCTGGATGTCGAGATATATGCATGTAAATATGCCAGCGCTTCCAGCCTGGCCGATACTGTCAACAAGGTGTTTCAAAACAAACAAGATACCACTACCGCTGCCGCTCAGGCAAACATGGCGCGCCAGGCTCAGCAGCAGGGCCAGGCACAGACCCAGATACAGAGCAGCGACGGCCTTATAAGTCTTAAAGGTGAACTTCGCATAGCCGCCGATGACCGCACCAACAGCCTTATTATTTCGGCCTCCAAGGCGCGGGTGAAGCTGGTTATGGATATGGTGAGGAAGCTGGATGTGGATACCCAGCCGGAGGTTAAGGCCAGAGCCTTTCCATTGAAATATGCGGATGCCAGTACTGTAGCCAGTCAGTTGAGTCTTCTGTTCGAACAACCGCAGGGAAGTACCTCTTCTACGGCACAGCGTAGCCGGAACCCCTTCGCCGGCATGGCTGTAGAAGGCAATACGTCTGCGACTACATCCGGCTACGCCGGTTTGAAACGCAACACCGTGGTAGCCGATGTCCGGACCAACTCTGTCGTGGTGACGGCTACGGAACAGAATATGCGGGAGTTTGAATCAATGATAAAGGAGCTTGATGCACCCAAGGTTCTCAGCGAGATAACCAGGCATTTTTCGCTGAAATACGCTACGGCCTCTGATCTGGCAACGACTCTGAATCAACTCTTCCGTGGCAGCACCAGTCAAAGCAGTTCCAGGAACAATTACTCCTTTCTGCTCTTCGGCAACAGCACGCAGACAACGGACGGCCCTCTGGCCCAGCTCAAAAATATCACCGTGGTGGCCGAGACGAAGACGAACGCTCTGTTGGTAACCGGACCGCCCAATTCCTTCTCTGTCATAGAGGATCTGATCTCCAAGCTGGACAAGAGAACGGCTCAGGTCTTCGTAGAGGTAGCTATCGTGGATGTGACGCTCGATAACGATACCAGGTTCGGCCTGGAGTGGAACTGGACCAATCCGACCAGTCCCTCCGGACGGACTCAGGACGGCGGTGTCGATTTCGATCTGGCCAAGGAAACGAGCGGCTTTAAATACAGTGTTATCAGCGATAACGTCCAGGCTCTTCTCCGTGCCTTGAAGACCAGGTCCGACGTCAAGGTGCTGTCCACGCCGTCCATCACTACAGCCGATAATGTTCAGGCAAAAATAAGCATAGGGCAGGACGAGCCGTTCATCTCGAGCGAGACTGAGACTACAGGTGGCAGTCTGCGACGTACGGTAAGCTTTAAAAACGTGGCTATAGCGTTGACGGTAACGCCGCATGTCAATGAAGCCAGCGATGTTATCGCTTTGGACGTTCTGCAGACCATAAACGAGATCATCGGACGGGAAGCGGAACTGGGAGCGCCTATAATCGCCAGCCGTGAGGCCCAGACCAAAATAAGCGTTAAAGATGGGCAGACGATAGTCATCGGCGGGATAATCAAGAACAACCGGGAGCGTATCAACAAAGCTGTGCCGCTGCTCTCCGATCTGCCTTTGATAGGCAACCTCTTCAAGTCCAGCGAATGGAACAACCAGCAAAGCGAATTAATGGTCTTCCTCACGCCACACATACTTAAGGATGACGAGGCGGTTGCGGCCATAACCGACAGGGCCAAATCGTTGCTGCCGGTGCAGCCTCAAGAGGGCATACTAGGCGTCGGGAAATAAAGGTCCAAACAGCATCCCGCGCCCGGCATCAGCCGGGCGCGGGATGCAGGCCTCGGTTGCCGCACATTAGTTGCTGAAATGATATAATTGGGATATGAAAAAGACACTGTACATACTTCGCGGCCTGCCCGGCTCAGGCAAAAGTACCATAGCAGGCCGGATCAGCGACGGCAGGGGAGTGATCCTGTCGACAGACGAGTATTTCATGGATGGTGAGCTCTATAACTTCAATCCATCCCGATTGGGCGCAGCGCACAAATGGAACCTTTCCCGTGCAATTCTGTCTATGGACAAAGGGATAACTCCGGTAATCATCGATAACACCAACGTCAGGTTGCGGGATGCCGAACGGTATATCAAGGCCGCTGTCGCCAGAGGTTACTGCGTAGAGGTGAGGGAACCAGATACCCTCTGGAAGTTCGATGCCGCCGAGTTAGCCAGGCGTAACCGTCACGGTGTTTCAGAGGAAGCTATCGGCAAAATGCTGGATCGTTGGGAAGACGAGCGCAGATTCATGCGTTTTGCATAGCGTCGTCGATGGGTATTATTGATACGCGGTTTCCATGATCGGCAGCGTTGAAACTTATGCCGCGGGATATAGAGAGCAGAGCCGACGAACTCAGCACCATCGTCAATTCCATTGCCGACGGTCTGCCTCATATATTCGAGCGCTTTTATAGAACCGGGAAAGCGCGTAAGGGAGGCGGCCTCGGGCTGGGATTGTATATAACAAGGTTACTGGTCGAAGCAAACGGTGGCCGCATATGTGTCGAAAGCCGTCCTGGAAAAGGCAGCACGTTTATCTTTACTTTACCGATTTACAAGGAAACTGAATAACGCCGGGTAATTAGCTGATGGAACTCTTCGACCGGTGGCACCGTCTTAATGTTATAATGTCGCGTACCGGTCGTGTTGACGGGAGCATATACTTGTCTGCTGCCGGTCGCTGAATATGCAGGAGGTCAAAATGAGAAGAGCATTTTTTATCGGACTGATGACGGCTTTACTGGCAGTATCTGCCGTCGCAGCTCAGGCCGGGCCGTCAAAACCGTCAGGCGAGGGTATAGAGCTTACCGTCTACAACAAGAACCTCGGGCTGGTGACAGAGCGCCGTTTTATGGATCTGAAGGGAGGGGTATCTGAAATACGTTATGAAGGCGTGGCCGGGATGATAGATCCCACCTCGCTTCAGTTCTACAGTCTGGTAAGCCCCGGAGAATGCCGGATCCTGGAGCAGAGCTATCAGTACGATCTTGTCAGTGATCAAGCCTTGCTGCAGCGCTATCTGGATAAGCAGATAACCGTTATAACAGAGGATTCCACTCTATATGAAGGCAGATTACTCAACAGTGGAATGAGCCGGCTTCCCGGAGGCGGCAGCATCATTCTGATGACCGGCGACGGTAGAATAGTGAATATCCGTCTCGACAAGGTAAGAGAAATAAGGTATCCCTCTCTCCCGGAAGGACTTATAACCAGACCTACAATGGTCTGGAAGCTCGATAACGCCAGTCCGGGACGACAGCTCACCGAGGTGCGCTATCTGACCGGCGGCATCGACTGGAAGTCAGATTACGTGGCGACGCTGTCTGCCGATGAAAAGACGATCGACCTGACAGGCTGGGTGACTCTCAACAACCGAAGCGGAGGCACCTATAGAGACGCCAGGCTCAAACTCATGGCCGGCGACCTGAACATGGTAACGCCGGCGCCTGTGCCTGTGATGGAGGCTGCCTATGCCCGCAAGGCCATGCTGTCCGATGCATCAGGAGAGCAGTTTGAAGAGCAGAGCTTTTTCGAATACCATCTTTACACTCTGCAGCGGCCGACCAGCATACTGGATAACGAAGTCAAGCAGATAGAGCTTCTAAGCGCCGCCAGGGTGCCGGTCAATAAGCTCTATTACTATGACGGTGCCCGAAGGAGATACTCTCCTCCGGGGTACAGAGGATACATTCCGGCAGGCGTAGAGAATAAAAAGATCAATACGGTAATAGAAATGGTCAATAGTGCAAAGAACAATCTGGGCATGCCCCTTCCCGCCGGTAAAATCAGGCTTAATAAGGGCGATGCCGACGGCAGCCTGCAGTTCATCGGCGAAGATGTTCTGGGACATACGCCTAAGGACGAAGTGGTGCGTCTTTACATGGGCGATGCTTTTGATATAGTCGGAGAGCGAGTGCAGACCGATACGCGCAAGATAGCCGACAGAGTTATAGAGGAGAGCTACAGGATAAAGATCCGCAACCGCAAGAGCGAGGACATAACGGTCAGGACGGTTGAGCATCTAGACCGTTATAACGATTGGGAGATAGTCAGAACCACAGCGCATTATGAGAAGAAGGATGCCGGAACAGTGGAATTCCCGCTATCAGTTCCTGCCGGAAAGGAAACCGTCCTTGAGTATACCGTGCGCTATAAGTGGTAAACCAGTGGTTACGGCATGAGAAATGCCGTCATAATCGTGAGTGAGGGTGATGACGGAACGAGACGGCATAAAAAAATCCATAAGAACCGCTGCGTTGACTATCAGTGTGATCTACATCATTATCGGCGGTCTCTGGATACTGCTGTCCGATACCCTTCTGGCGGCTCTGGTGGGTGATCCTGTTCTGTTTTTACGTTTGCAAATGATAAAGGGATGGATATATGTCGCCGTAACCGGGGCGCTGCTTTATGGACTGATAAGTCGCTATCTGATGATCCTGGAGCATTCCCGGGAAATTATGGAGGAGAGCGAGAGCAAATACCGTTATCTTTTTAATATCGAACCGGATGCGCTGGTACTGGTAGATGTTGCGACTTTGCGAATCACGGAGGCTAACGAGGCGGCAGTGAACCTTTACGGCTATTCACGGGAAGAGCTTATCGGGCTGGAACTGACGGAGATAGCCTTCGATCCTGAGGATACCAGGCAACGGGTAAGGAATGCAAAAGCAGGCGATGTATTGAAGCTCCCGATGATATATAACCGGAAGAAGGACGACGATATCTTTCCGGTGGAGGTCAGCGCTGTCTTTTTCTATCTCAGGAAACGCCTGATGCTCTATATAGCGATGCGCGATATCACGGACCGCGTTAAGCTTGAGAACGAGCGGGAGGACTATATACGCAGGCTGGAGGCGGCGGATAAAGCCAAAACCGACTTCGTATCACGAGTATCCCATGAACTGCGTACGCCTCTGACTATGATTATCGGATATATCGATCTGTTACTGGGCGGCAGATTGGGCGGTCTTCAGTCCGGACAGCCGGAGGCACTGCAGGTCATCCGCAGGCAGGCTACGGTTCTCAGCGAACTTGTCGAGCAGATTCTGAGCCTTTCAAGCCTGGATGCCGGTAAATTGAGGGTGGATCTTCAGGCAACGGATATAGCAAAGATCGCAGCAGAGGTGATTGAAGGGTATACGAGCAGATTCGAACGCAAGGGGCTTTATCTGAAATGCGATATCGTCGGACAATTACCGCTTGTAAAAGCTGATCCCCGGCATCTGACGGAAGCTCTGGACAATCTCCTCGACAACGCTCTCAAATTCACTGAGGCAGGCGGTGTCACCGTCAGGATCGAAGCAAGTGACGGTTGTGCCCGGCTGGAAGTAATCGATACCGGTATAGGTCTGACGAATGAGGATAAGAAGCACCTCTTTGAGCGTTTCTATCAGGCAGAGCCCGTGTTGACGCGAATCCATGGCGGAACAGGCTTGGGCCTGGCGTTGATCAAAGGATTGATGGAAGCAGGCGGGGCTAGTGTGGTCGCGGAGAGCGAGGGCCCTGGAAAGGGCAGCAAGTTTATCATCCGGGTGCCGGTGTACAGCGAAGAGCAGCCGCATCCTTAACGCAGGCTAACCTTCGTATCTCCTCTCCAGCGCCATCTCCGCCTGTAAGCGTTCCTGCCATGGAGCGCGGCTGAAGTGCTTTTTTGTTTGACAACTTTTGAGCAATTCTGTATAATGTGCTTGGTCTGCAAAATGAGTCTCGGTCACGTTATGTTCACCCTGAGAGGTTGTCACACTAACGGAATCTGAGCCCGTTTTAGTATGACGAAAATGAATAGGGAGGAACATAGCGTGTTTCAGGATCGAGAATTGACCTGCGTGGAGTGCAACGCAACTTTTGTTTTCACAGCCAGTGAGCAGGAGTTTCATGCAGAGAAGGGGTTCAGCAATGACCCCAAGAGATGCCCGGATTGTCGTGCAGCCCGTAAAGCCGCATCACGCGACAGAGGTTTTGGAGGAGGACAGCGCGAAATGTTCGATGCTGTATGCTCCGCTTGTGGCCAGGATACAAAGGTGCCTTTCCAGCCGCGTAACGACAGACCGGTATATTGCCGCGATTGCTACAAGCCGGATACGACTCGTCGCAGTTCCTGGTAATAGTGTTGTAAAAGATTTACTGATTTAAACCGACTTAAAATAAGGCCGGGGTTCTTTATGAGCCCCGGCCTTAGTTGTACAGGGATTTTCGTCTCAGGAGCGGCGTCTGAACATACCGAACAGTCGCCGGACGAGATCTTCTCTGATGCGAGGAATGCGAACAGCCTGTTGCGGGCAGACTTCGGCACAGCAATAGCACGATATGCAACGCCTGCGATCTATCTGCAGCGCCTTGTTGCTTTTAATGATTGCCGTCGAGCGACAAGTGCGGGCACACAGACCGCAACGTATGCATTTATCCTCAACTATCTGCGGCACCACGGCACATACGCCTGCCAGTGGATTGAAGCGATTGGCCACGAACGCCAGTGTGTTGGACGGCATTTTGAAACGATCCATAACAGGTATTTCGCCTTCTATCAGCATGCGGTCAGGATCTATCTCACCCAGCCCGCGTCGTGCGGCCTCTCTCAGAAGCGGAATTCGTTCAGGACGACGACCCATGATTATGCAGCCCACGGCATCGACGGAGACGTTGTTATCACCTCCGATGATTATACCCAGCGGTCGCAAGCGTCCGGCTGACGGGCCGTTTCCTTCCATAACCCGCAAGGCATCCATGATTACCAACTCAGGCGGTCTGATGCTGTAGATCTCCGCCAGCAGGCTGGCGAAGGTATCCGCAGAAGGGGCCAGGGTGTGCAGCCAGGACTTTGTTCTGCCCGGTACACCGCCGAACATGTTCTTTACAGCGCCTGTCATAAGTGTCAAGGCGTGGGTTTTCAGGCAGGGCAGGTTAATGATCAGATCGGCCTGGAGCCAGATGGAGGATATGTTGATGCTTATATCGGACCAGCGTCCGGTCAGGTGCACCTCGCATGTATCGGCCCCGATGTTGCGCCAGCAACCTTTGGATGCATCCAGAAGTCCTGTTGCTTTGGCGATATTCTCCTGGTTGCCCGGCACTCCCGGATTGTCTCCCACTATGACGTCCGCATGGCGATCCAGCAATGCATCTACCACTGCTTCAAGGACTTCCGGGCTGGTGGTAACACCGCGCTCGGCAGCGAAAGGACCCAGCATATTGGGCTTGACCCATATCGTCTTGCCGGCCGGCGGGGGTGCCAGACTGTCCAGTATATGCTCTATGCCTTCGCGTAACGGTGAATTAGGTGCGGTTAAGATGATTTTGCTCATAATACGATGATTCTAACAGGAAGTTGTGATGTTTGGCAATCTGCTTTTCTGAGCCTGCAACCGCACTCTAAGGCCTCTACAATGGCCTCGCACTCCCTTTAGGCTTGATTTTTGCACCTGAAATCCGGAGCAAAACTTTGTAATTACCGTTTGCTATGTAATATAATACTTAGTAAGCGATTGTATATTTGGAGGATCGGTTAGTATGCGCAGGCTGGGAGTAGACATCGGAGCAGAGACTTTGAAAACGACCGTTCTGGATGAGGACGGCTCAATACTTGATCAGAGGCTGATTGATATTCAGGGACGAGCACTGCATCGCCTGAGAGAGATATTGGTCGAAATGAGCAACCATGGGTTGCTGGAAGAGAATATGACTTTAGGTATTACAGGCAACGGCAGGATCGGTGGCCTGGGCGGTGATGAGATCGATGAAACCAGTGCCCTGGCAGCTGCCTGCAGTCGCTATTATCCGGACGTAAGGACGCTGGTGGAGATGGGCAGAGAGACCCAGCGGTTCATTCATCTGGCCAGGAACGACAGGACCGGCAGGCTGGTAGTCGAGGACAGCTCGATGGGGAGCAAGTGTGC
>JAQVUQ010000484.1 GCA_028699365.1 bacterium
CCCCCAGGGGCTTAAGCCGCAGATGACCACCACGGTGGATATCGCTACAGGGGTGGTTGAAGATGCCCTGGTCGTTCCTTTTGAAGCGGTCAAGTCCTCCAACGAAGGAGATGTGGTTTATCTGCCTGCTCCGGCGGGACAATCCTTCAAAGCACGGTCCGTCCGTACAGGTGCATCGGATGACAGGGTGATTCAGATACTTTCAGGCTTGAATTACGGGCAGAAGGTCGTCCTCACCTCTTCACGCCTGGATAAGCAGATTGCGCAGGAAGCCGGTGCCCAGCAGTGACGGATGAAATAATCAGAACCGAGAAACTGAGCAAGTGCTATGCCTTGGGCGATATCGAGGTGCATGCCTTGATAGATGTCGATTTCACCGTGACCAGAGGCGATTTCGTGGCCATAATGGGCCCCTCAGGCAGCGGTAAGTCGACACTGATGCATATCCTGGGTTGTCTTGATCGTCCATCCGGTGGAGAATACTATCTGGAAGGTGTCCCTGTCGGCCAACTGGACGATCAGGAACTGGCCAGGGTGCGGTCCGGCAAGATAGGCTTCGTTTTTCAGGCTTTCAATCTTCTGCCGCGGACTACCGCGCTGGATAACGTTTCACTGCCCATGCTCTACGGCGGGCGACGTCCGGACAGGAGGCTGGCGGAAGAGGCTCTCAAACGTGTCGGTCTGGGTGACAGACTGTATCATAAGTCCAACGAGCTTTCCGGCGGGCAGCAGCAGCGTGTGGCTATTGCCAGGGCGCTGGTGACCAGCCCGTCCATAATCATGGCTGATGAGCCGACTGGAAATCTGGCTACTCAGCAGAGTGAAGAGATAATGCAGCTCTTTCAGGAACTCAACGATGACGGGATAACGATTATTCTGGTCACGCATGAGGCCGAGATAGGGGATCATGCCAGGAGAATAGTGCGCTTTCTGGACGGCAGAATCGTCTCCGACATGCCGGTGGAAAATCGCGTATTCGCTTCCGATCTGTTATCGCAAGGGGGGGCGACCAGTTGAATATATGGTACGGTTTCGGCATAGCCGTTCGTGCTTTGACGGTCAATAAGGGGCGCACGGCGCTGACGGCTCTGGGTGTCATTATCGGTGTTTCCGCCGTTATAACCATGGTCGGTCTGGGGCAGGGTTTCGGCAACGCCATCACCAGCGAGATAAACGCCTCGGGCGCCAACTGGATATACGTTATGCCTGGACGCGATCAGTTCGGGCCGACGGCCCGGCTGAGCCAGGGCAGGCTGACGCTGGAGGACGGAGAGGCTATCCAACGGCGATTTCCGGCTACCGTAAGAAAGGTAGTTCCTGCGGTAATGGGCCAGGCTGCCGTGAAATACGGGAACAAATCCACTCTGGCCAATTTTGCCGGCGGCACTCCGGATTACCTCAGGTTGGAGAATCTGTCCATCAAATCCGGCAGCATCTTCCGGCAGGCCGATATCGACGGTCGGGTCAAGGTGGCTGTTCTGGGTACTACGGTGGTGAAGGAACTGACCGGGAGCGCGACCACCAACCTCGTCGGAAAGACCGTTCTCATAAACAGGCAGTCCTTTACGGTGCGCGGGATTCTGCGCACCAAGGGTATAAGCTTTGGCTACGATCCGGACAAGCTGGTGATAATGCCGTATACCACCGCTATGCGTCGCATGATGAACACCGATAACCTGACATATCTTGCCGTGCAAGCGGTGAATGAGGATTCCATTCCCAGAGTGGAAGACGAGGTCAGACGGACGCTGCGCCGTTTGCACAGCATACG
The DNA here is from genome assembly GCA_028699365.1 of bacterium. Lineage (GTDB taxonomy): Bacteria > UBP13 > UBA5359 > UBA5359 > UBA5359 > UBA5359. The sequence continues at coordinate 1,772 of JAQVUQ010000484.1, forward strand.
GCCGCCGTATGATGAAAATGACGATTTCAGTATCATGACTCAGGAAGGCGCCAGGGCCATGGTAGGCAACGTGACTATGATCATCAGCCTGCTGCTCGGCAGTGTCGCCGCTATATCGCTGCTGGTTGGGAGCATCGGCATCATGAACATCATGCTGGTATCCGTAACCGAACGGACGAGGGAGATAGGCCTGAGAAAGGCTGTCGGCGCTTTCACCAACGATATATTGATGCAGTTCCTGATAGAGGCCGTGGTCATATCGGTTCTGGGCGGCATAACCGGCATCATCGTCGGCCTGTTGGGGACATGGGGCATTGCGGCTGCCGTCAACGCTTATACCAGCGTGAAAGTTGTTAACGTCACAAGTATATCCTCCATAATGCTGGCCTTCGGCGTATCCGCAACCATCGGGGTTCTGGCCGGTTTATACCCGGCGTTGAGGGCTGCGCGCCTGGATCCGATAACGGCGTTGAGATATGAGTAGGAGTTGAAAACCCTACCCCAGTATGCTATATTTAGATCAGAAAAGTTGCCCTGCGGCGTTCGTGAAGTTCTGAAAATTTTGAGCCAACACATATACGACGGGAGTTCGAATTCGCACATGGCATGGCAGCCCCGGTTTTATGGGGAATCGTAAAGTGTGCGGTAGAATGCCCACCTGCTAAGCAGGGTTCAAAATTTTTAGGAATAGACGGCGCGGTGGGGCTTTTTTGTGCTTGGGAGGCCTGATGGACGATAGATTGTTGCCGCTGTCAACCAGGATGCGACCTGCCTGTCTGGAGGATTTTGTCGGACAGGAGCATCTGCTCGCCTCCGGAAGAGCGCTGCGCAAAGCTATTGAGAGCGGTCGTCCGGGATCCATGATACTGTGGGGACCACCCGGGTGCGGCAAGACCACGCTGGCTCGTCTGATTGCTGTTTATACGGGAGCCGATTTTCAGGAGTTCAGCGCCGTCACTTCGGGCGTGCCGGAGTTGCGGAAGGTCATTGCCGCCGCCGACAAACGCCTCCTTGAGGGCGGAACGCAGACCATACTCTTCGTCGACGAAATACACCGCTTCAATAAAGCTC
>JAQVUQ010000485.1 GCA_028699365.1 bacterium
GCCGGGAGAGAGTTACGGTATTCCCTATCGCACACTTACGCCTTTGGGTCTGGACAACGTTCTTCTTGCCGGGCGATGTGTAAGCACCGACCGGTACGTTCAGGGCTCCATCCGCGTCAATCCCGGCTGCTTCATTACCGGACAGGCTGCGGGTGTTGCGGCCGCAGCGGCGGTACAAGGCGGCACGGATACACGCGGCATCTCAATCCGCAATCTTCAGGCGCGGCTTCTGGCAATGGGCATGTATCTGCCGCATGCGCAAACATAGACGAAAATGTATCATTCGTGTCCAGCATCCAGCTTTCCAACCGGGCACGCATATCAATCAAAACGTCATAGTGCGTATAATCCCCGGCCAGATTCCGCATCTCGTTCGGATCCAGCATTAAATCGTAAAGTTGTTCACACGCGACTTCACCCTTCTGCCAATCGTGTTCCAGATATAGATCACGACTGGGACCCGCATCGCAATTGGCGATCATCGGAAGCGCATATGTATTACCTTGCCGGCGGATGCATTTCCATCGTCGAATGGACATTTCGTAAAGCAGGGTGCGGGAAGACGGGATCACGTTATAGTGACGGATATATTTCCATCGTTGAGTGCGTACGGCACGTTGCGGTTCATAGGCTGCATGAAAATTGATCTCACCGAAAACCGCATCATGTATCTCCTCCACCTCTCCACGAACCAGCGGCATGATTGATTGCCCCTGCAGCCATGCCGGGCACTTAAGGTTCAGTAATTCGCAGAGTGTCGGAAAGATATCGAGATGAGAAACCATACCGTCAATAATCTTCCCTCCATGGAATCCCCCCGGTCCTCTCAGAACGAGCATCACTCCCATGCCATGGTCGGTCAGATTACATTTCATGCGTGGATACGCAATACCGTGATCCGTCGTACAGATTACCAGGGTATTCTCCGACAATCCGCTCTCCGCCAATGCCGTAAGAATAATACCCATCTTTCTATCCAGAGTTCGCGCCAGACTAATATACCCGGCCATCTCCTGCCTTGTTTCCGGCGTGTCGGGGATCGGTGCCGGTGGACGGCAGTATTTGGCATCCTGTTCATCATCCGGATCCGGGAATGTCCGGTGTGTTTCACCAAAGCCTACGGAGAGAAAAAAAGGGTGTTGCGGTGCATTACGCAAAAATTCGGCTGCGCGAGTCTCCGCCATGGCATGATCCCAGACGCTCTGCATGTCCTCCCGATCCAGATAAGCGTCATAACCGATGCGACTGCCGTAAAGGCTCAGATTCTCTTCCGGCCCGTCTTCATGCTGTATACCGGACAGCGCACAGTAATAGCCCGCCTGTTTCAGTATCTGCACCAGATGCTGCCCATAATCGTGCAGTGAGAATCCCATATGCGATAGTCCGAGCATGCCGTTGTTATGCGCTGTCTGTCCGGTCAGAAGGCAGGCACGGCTGGGTGAGCATGTCGGTGAGCAACAGAAGGCCTGCCTGAACAGCACTCCTTCCTCTGCCAATCGCTGCAGATTCGGCGTGGGGACGGCATATCCGTACGGCTGGATATAGCGGCCGGTATCATGGGAGTGAAGATAAACGATATTTGGACGGTTGTCAGGCATAAAAATCTCCATGCGCTCTTAGACCATCACACATCGATGGTATTGAAGCCGTCGTTATACTCGATCTTTATACTTAGCGGCTCTTCGGCCCCGGGACGAAAAAAAGCATATTCTTTAGGATCACAATCAAATACAAGCAATTGAAATTTACCGAATTGCGCCTCATCAACGTATTCCATAGCTTCATTAAGCGGGATTATTGTGCCTTGGCGCTGCAGCATCGGGATGCTTTCGATATCTGTCTCCAGCTCCACGTAACCCGGGCCTGCATATATTTTACCGGAGAAAAAATCTCGCCAGCGTCCCTTGGGAAGATAAACGCTTATCTTATCTACCCCCGGCTTTAGAACAGGCTTTATCAGAAGAGCCGAGCCAAGCATGTATTGATCCGACATTGAATAACAGGCAGGATCGTCTTCAAACTCCAGGACCATGGGTCTTATTACCGGCATACCTGTTTCACCAGCCTCAATCCCCAGATTATATAAATAGGTAATAAGGCGATAACGCAGTTCGGCGAATTTCTTAACTATCTCATAAGTCCGAGGGCTGAAATGCCATGGCTCCCGCGGACCATTGGTGCCGTGAAAACGGGCATGAGAGAGCAGTAAGCCAAATTGCGCCCAACGGATATACAACTCTTCCGAGAGCCCTCCCGGCAATCCTACAAAGCCCCCTATGTCGCAAGACCAGAAGGGAATACCGCTGAGGGCGGCGCTTAGTCCCCCACTCAACACATGCGCTGCAGCATCCCAGGTGGATTGGCTGTCTCCGCTCCAGCAAACAGGAAAGAGCTGTGAACCGGCAAAGCCGCTCCTGCTCCAGACAATTGCATCGGTTCCCTTAACCTCACGGGAAACATTATAGACCAACCGGTTGAAGAGATAGGGATACAGGTTGTGCATATAAATACCGGTCTCCCCGGAAGAGAAAACAGCTTCTTCCGGGATATTTTCGCCATAATCCGTCTTGAATAAGTCTATTCCCATTCGCAGCAGTTTTCTTAATTCATCGCCAAAAAATTCTCTGGCTTCCCGCCTGGTAAAATCATAAATTGCCTGTTGAGTGGACATGGGAGTAAAGACAATATCGTCGGATTTATCCCGCAGCAGAACATCACGGTGCTCATGCGCCGTGCCGGTCTGCAACCATATATAAGGGTTTATCCACAAACTTATATGTAAATGCTTCTCCTTTAAAGAAGCGCACATCTCCTCCGGCTCAGGAAATTTATCGTAATC
>JAQVUQ010000486.1 GCA_028699365.1 bacterium
GGCCCCTGCCACGTCCGCGGCACTCATATGGTGGATCAGGCGGACGTCAGGGACGGCCTGTATATTTACAGCGAGAGGATGCTCCATTTTATTGCGGAGCATTTTGATATGGACCTGGAAAAGACCATATGCAGACAGCGCCTGCTGGTCAGTCTGGCCCAGGATCTGCTGCTTCGGCAGGTCAGAGCGTTACGAGTACAGCGCGAAGGCGACGATCTGTACGCCGAGGGGTGCAAGATGTCAGTATCCATAGCCACCCTGACTCCGGTTTCCAGCATCATACACTTCGGCATCAATGTCAGCAGCGCCAATACTCCTGTAGCCACCAAAGGGCTGCACGATTTCGACATAGACGCCTATCTCTTTGCCGAGGAACTGCTGGACAGATACGTAGCGGAGATGGACGGAATAAAACTGGCCAGGGCTAAGGTGCGAGGGGTGGATTGAAATGATTTTCAACGCTGCAGAGGTGTTCTCATCCATACAGGGAGAGGGCTTATATGCCGGCGTAAGGCAGGTTTTTCTCAGGCTTTCAGGTTGCAACCTCAGGTGTCGCTACTGCGATACGCCGGAAACCAGGGAAGTGCCGTCAATGGTCAGGATCGAACGTAAGCCGGCCGGCGGGGAGTTTGATGAATATCCCAATCCGATTACTATCGATCATATGGCGGAGATGCTGTTGAAAATATACGGCCGGAGAAAGTTGCATCATTCTCTGAGTATAACCGGGGGTGAGCCGCTGTTGCAGGCGGATGCTCTGATGGAGTTGCTGCCGCACCTTCGTGACGAAGGCGTGCGCATCTATCTGGAGACAAACGGCACTCTGCCCGATGCCATGCGTCGTCTGGCTCCTGTTGCGGATATAGTGGCTATGGATATCAAGCTGGAGACCGCTGCCGGAGTGAAAGTGCCGCACGAGGTGCATCGCCGTTTTATAGAAGAGGCCAGGGGAACAAATCTCTTTCTGAAGATGGTCATAACAGCCGGGACCGATTGTGTCGAGTTTATGGATACGGTGAAGTGGTTGTCGGAATTTGCCGTCGACATACCTTTGGTATTGCAGCCGGTGACGCCCTTCGGAGATATACGCGGGTGGCTGCCTCCTCAAATGCTGATCACCTATATGGATGCCGCCTCCGAGATACTGGAGACCGTCAGGGCCATACCACAGATGCATAAACTCTTAGGACAATTATAGTATTTAAGCGTTCCCCGGAGGAGATTAACCAACTTGAACCCAACAACCAACAACCAACAACCAACAACTAACATGCAAACGGACCCAGACACCCGGATAGGCATTACTACCACCATACCCATTGAGGTAATCTATGCTGCCGGGGCTGTGCCGGTGGATCTGAACAACGTCTTTATCAACGGCTCCGACCCGCAGGCTATGGTGGAACAGGCTGAACTGGACGGATATCCCCGTAATATCTGCGCCTGGATAAAGGGAATATACTCGACGGCGCTGCAGCAGGGTATCAGGAGAATCGTGGCCGTTACTCAGGGAGACTGCAGCAACACCTGCGCCCTGATGGAGACACTGGTCGTCAAGGGACTTGAAGTGATCCCCTTTGCCTATCCCTACGATGCCGATTGCGATATGCTCTCTCTCCAGATTGAGAAGCTCATGGTTCGTCTGGGCGTAAGGTGGAACGAAGTTCGCGAAACCAAAGCCTGCCTGGATGACATCAGAGGCAGAGTGCACCGTATCGATCGTCTTACCTGGGAGGAAGACAGGGTAAGCGGTTTTGACAACCACTACTACCAGGTCAGTTGCAGCGATATGAACGGCGATCCCGATGCCTTCCGCCGCCAATGCGACGATTTCCTGAAACAGGCCGAATCCGCGGAGCCCCGTAAGGGGGAACTGCGGCTGGCTTACGTTGGCGTGCCACCTATTGTCAGCGATATCTACGGGTATCTGGAGGGAATGGGCGCCAGGGTGGTTTACAACGAAGTGCAAAGGCAATTCTCCTTTCCTCGTCCTGTCGATGATCTTATAGAGCAATACCGGCGTTTCACCTACCCCTACGGGATATTCCGTCGTCTGGAAGACATTAAGCTGGAGATAGCCAGGCGCCGTGCGGATGCGGTAATACATTACACCCAGAGCTTCTGCTTTCGCCAGATTGAGGATCTCATTCTGCAGCAGGAACTGAATCTGCCCGTGCTTGCTCTGGAGGGAGAGAACCCCGGGCCGCTGGATGCCAGAAGCCGGATGCGCATTGATTCATTTATAGAGATGCTGCGTGCAGGAAAGGTACATAGATGACAACCAACAACCAACAACTAACAACGCGCTCGAAGAGCGCATTAACGGCCGGGCTGGATCTGGGGAGCAGGCGTGTAAAGATCGCCTTCCGTGTCGATGAAAGCAACGACCTGAAATTGTATAAATACGATACGCTTACGTTTTACCGGGAATTTGCCGTCAGAAACCGGGAGGGCTTCAGCATAGATTTTGCCAAGCTGGGTATCGGACCGGTGGAAAGCGTTGTAGTTACCGGGTACGGCCGTAACAACCTTCATCTTCAGGGAGCGCAGGTGGTGACGGAAATTACCGCCCACGCCGCCGGAGCCGCGGTGCAAAGCGGTCTGGATGATTTTACCTGCCTGGATCTGGGCGGCCAGGACAGCAAGATCATACGTGTTGAAGGCGGCAGGGTGACGGATTTTCAGACCAACGATAAATGTGCTGCCGGTTCCGGTCGTTATCTGGAGAGCATGGCGGCCATCCTGGGTGTGGATCTATCCGAACTGGGCAAGTATTGGGAGAACCCGGTAAGGTTAAGCAGCACCTGTGCCATCTTCGGCGAATCGGAGATGATAGGC
>JAQVUQ010000487.1 GCA_028699365.1 bacterium
CATCCCCAAGTATACAATAAATGAAAAGGCTTGTAAAAACAGCCGTCACGGGGGAAAATCGCCCTCCTGGCTACCGGTCGCAGCCGGATTGAGGCTTGTCGCGGTACGCCTGGGGCTGATATACTGATGCAGATGTAGGGGCGCACCTGTGTGTGCGATGTAGGGGCGCACCTGTGTGTGCGCCCGGTAGGAGGAAGGTATATGCAGAGCAAACTTTCATTCGTAATCGACATGGACGGCGTCATCTATCACGGGTTCAGGCCTATAGAGGGAGCCGTCGAATTCATATCGGCACTGCTGGAGCGGGAACACCGCTTTCTCTTCCTCACCAACTCATCCGAGAAGACACCGGCCGAACTGCGCCAGAAGTTGCTGAGCATAGGCTTTCCCGATACCATCACCGAAGGGCACTTCTACACCTCGGCCCTGGCCACCGCCCTGTTCATGAAATCGCAATGCCCCGACGGCGCTCCGGTGTACGCCATCGGCGAAGCCGGCCTTTACAACGCCCTCTACTCCGCCGGTTTCCATATGTCGGATATAAACCCCGAGTATGTAGTTGTGGGCGAAACGCACTCCTACAACTTCGAGAAGATATCCAAAGCCACCTCCCTGATACTGGGCGGAGCCAAATTCCTGGCCACCAATCCCGACCTTACAGGCCCCACCGAAAAAGGCCCGGTGCCCGCCTGCGGCTCGCTTACCGCTCCCATCGAGCTGGCCACCGGCGTCAAGCCTTACTATCTGGGAAAACCCAATCCCCTGATGATGCGGCAGGCAAAGTCACTGCTGGGAACCCATTCCGAACAGACCATGATCATCGGCGACCGCATGGATACCGATATCATCTCCGGCCTGGAAGGCGGTCTTAGAACCTGCCTGGTCCTGTCCGGCGTCACCTCCAGAGAAGAGATCGAAAAATTCGCCTTCCGTCCAGGCATGGTGCTGGAGAGTGTAGCGGAGTTTGAGAAGCTGCTAAACTGAGACAGGGGAAATCATCTGCCATGCTCCGGACAATTAAGATGTTCAACGTCCGACCCCGTATTCCCCAAGATTACAGCAACTCCTTTGTCCTTCGAGCAAGGTATAACGGAATATTGGTAATATCTCCGTTCTTGACATAGCCCATCTTGGAATACCGGATTGCCGCCGCAGGCTGTCTGTCACGGATAAAGGCCTTAAAGTTGGGTGCGGATTTGTCCTCGCCACCTTTTGTTTCAACTGGAATAATGTCCGTCCCGACCTGCAGCAGAAAATCAATCTCCCCATGCTTTTCCGAAAAGTATCTCGGCTCAACCTGAAACTGACGTTTCAACTGTTGAAGTACAAAGTTCTCTGTTAAAGGTCCTTTGAATTGATAGCCGGTTTTCAGGAGAATTGCACTGTTGTCCAGTCCCGCCATGTGCTTCAGCAGTCCCGTGTCGAACACGAACAGCTTGAAGTGATTGAGTTGATCAAACGCGGACAGGGGATGCTCAGGCTTGGATACGTTATAGATACGGTTGAGCATTCCTGCAGAAACAAGCCACTCAATAGCTTCCTCAAAATCCCTTGCCCTTGCACCTTCCTTTAAGCAGCCGTATATGAATTTCTCATTATCCTTAGCGAGCTGTGTGACAATGCTGCGAAAAACCATCAGTATTCTTCCGCTGTTGACCTTGCCGTTATGTTTGGCAAAGTCGTTCTCGTAAATGGTGACCAATTCGTTCTGTATCTGATCGATTCTCTTAGGGTCCTTGGACTTCACCCATGAAGCCACGCATTCAGGCATTCCACCGATGATCAGGTAGTAATTATAGGCTTCCAGCAGCTTATTGTGGAAGATAGTTTCAACAGGCTGTTCTTTCTGAATGCTGCAATAGTAGATATACAGCGGCTCGTCTATGGCTGCAAGGAACTCATCAAAGGTCAGAGGATACAACTCAAGAAGATTGACCATGCCGACAGGGTATGATTTTGGCTGTGCCAGCAGTGTGCCGAGCAGACTTCCGGCAGCTATAATATGATAGGCGCCTGCCTTCTCCTTGAAGTATTTCAAAGAGTTCAAAGCTTCCGGGCACTCCTGTACTTCATCAAAGATAATCAGAGTCTTCCCGGGAATGATCTTTTCGCCGGAGAGCAGACCAAGTAGTTCGATGATGCGTTCAGGGTTTTTATCGGTTTTAAAGATGGACTTTAACTCATCCTCTTCGTCAAAATTGAAATACACACAACTGCTGTAATAGTTCTTGCCGAATTCTTTCATCAGCCAAGTCTTGCCGACCTGCCTTGCACCCTTCAAAACCAGCGGCTTTCGGTCTTCGCTGTTTTTCCAGGCTATTAAGTCTTGAATAGCATTCCGTTTCAAGTAAATCACCTGCCTCATCTTATCATGCGCAGACATCATACCACAAATTCCAAGTTTTTTCAGCATTTTTTACACGTTTTTCCGAGAAATTTTAAGGCCATAGTACACATTTTTCCGATTTTTAAATTCAGCCACAGCTCGATTAGTCTGCTTCCATATCTATAATTGCAAAAAAACAGTCCCGACCTTAAAGCCTCTGAGCCTGTTTACACCCGCAATTCAACATTCAATGCGAATTGATCACTTCTATCCGGCATCCTGACAGATTCAGATTCAAACTTCTGCTTCCGGACTCTGATTATTCTTCTTTTGTGAAAGATACAGAAAGGCCAAAAGACAAGCGACCAGCAAAGCCGCTCCGACGGCCCAGGCAACGGGACCGAGATTCTTCCCGCCCTGAACCATGCTGTATAGTCCAAAGCCGAAGAAGATGACGGCGGCGCCGATCCCTACAGCTCTTTCCGGCAGACGCGCACCCATTACC
>JAQVUQ010000488.1 GCA_028699365.1 bacterium
GGCAGGATCCATTCCTGCCCAACGTTCCTGTACAATTGATTACCTTGGGAGAGGTAAAGATGCTGGGGCTGCCTGGAGAAGTTTTCTCCGGCTATAGCCTAAAGCTGGGGGAAGGAAACGGGTCATCGTTGATGACGGTCGGCTATGCGGGAGGCAACGTAGGATATCTGCCTACCGGTGATGCTTATGACAGTGATGTGGACTATGCCTGCTACCAGGCACCCAGATTCTATGGGCTGTTTCCCTTTGATCGGGAGCTTGAGGCCGTGTTGCTCAAGGAGTGTAACGGGATACTGGAGTGAAGTTCTTTTCCTTACATGTCGAATCTTATCTATGAAAAATCTATTATAGGAAGGTAGAAGTGCTGTGTTAGATCGCTTTAAAATCGTTCTTTCTCGCTATCCTGCAGAATTGAAACAAGGCCTGGAGGCCGTCATACACGAACGGGGAGAGCGCTTTGGCAGCGGCGCCGTTACGTTCAGCCTGTCGTTTGAACCGGATACCGGCTTTACTGGAGGCAGAGGCTTAGCGGTTATATATAGAGGACAGGATATTCTGGTTCGTTACGGGCATAGGACGGACGCTTTCCGGGCTCTGGGCCGGTTGCTGGGACAGGATAAGCCGCAGGGTCTTACCGAGAGTCCCAAGTTCGATACCCTGGGCATCATGCTGGATGTTTCCCGCAACGCCGTCCTGACCATGGATGCCGCCAAGGCCATGATATGCCGCTGTGCCCTGATGGGAATAAATGCATTGATGCTCTATATGGAAGATACCTACGAGGTGCCGGGCGAGCCGTTTTTTGGTTATCTGCGGGGACGTTATACCTATGAGGAACTCAAGGAACTGGACGATTATGCTTATGCTTTTGGAATAGAATCTATCCCGTGCATCCAGACCCTGGGGCATCTGGAGCAGATACTGCAATGGCCTGTCTATGCCGAGTATATGGATACGTCCGGGGTAATCCTGGCCGGAGAAGAGAAGACCTATTCTCTGCTGGAGAAGATGATAACAGCGGCTACCGCTCCCTTTAGGTCCAAACGTATTCATATCGGCATGGATGAGGCGCACGGCGTCGGCACTGGCCGCTACAAGCAGTTGCACGGCGAACGGCGGCCTTTCGATATTCTCAACGAGCACCTGTTGAAGGTCAATGAAATTTGCGACCGGCATGGGCTGCAGCCCATGATCTGGAGCGATATGTATTTCAGACTGGGTTCCAAGAATGATTACTATTATGATAAGGAGAGTTTTATTCCTGCGGATGTGGCGGCTGCTATCCCGGAAGGAGTGGACCTTGTCTACTGGGATTACTATCATACAAATAAGGAATTCTATGCAGACTGGATAGATAGACACCGGGCTATGGGGAAGGAGCCTGTAATGGCTGGTGGAGTCTGGACGTGGGACCGCTTCTGGGCGGCTTTGCCTTTCTCGTTTGCTGTCACAGAGGCCTGTATGACGGCAGCCAGGGAGAAAGGGCTAAAGGAGGTTCATGTCACCATGTGGGGTGACGATGGCAATGAATGCGATATATTCTCGGCTTTGGCGAGCATCCAGTTCTTTGCCGAACACGGCTGGGCCGATAAAGTTGACGAAGAGAGGCTGCGATCTGGATTCAGAGGCTCATGTGGTGCTGATATCGATGACTGGATTAAGGCAGCCAAGATAGACCGTCCTGCCGATAACAATGGTGATAACCTTTACGAGAGTGACGTATATACCCTCTTAGTGCCTACTAATGTTTCCAAATGGCTGCTTTGGGAAGATCCTATTATCGGCATGCTGGAACCCGAGACACAAGGAATGAAGCTGCAGGAATACTATGCGGATTTGACAGACAGCATCTTTGCCGTAGCCGGTAAATCGCCGTTTTCATCCAGACTGCAGTTTCCGGCCTGTCTGGCCAGGGTGTTGTCGCTCAAATTCGGGCTGCGCCGCAAAATAATCGCTGCTTACAGAGCTGACGACAGAGCAAAACTGCGCAGTATTATCAATGGTGATCTGGCTGAATTGCGGGCGGCTGTGGATGCCCTGTGGCGGTGCCATCGCAGTATGTGGCTTAAGACCTATAAACCGTTTGGTCTGGAAGTGATAGAACAACGCTACGGGGGGCTGATAATCCGTCTGAGCAGCTTATCCGACAGGCTGTCGGAATACCTGGCCGGAGGGATATCCTCTATTCCCGAGTTTGAGACTGAGTTGATCACGATTTTCGATACCCGCAAGAAGGAATTACCCCATATGCGTTATGGGCGGATCAAGACTCCCAGTGTCTTAAAATAAATCAGCATTAATGGTATGGCTACCTGATTGGGCAGACTGTAACAAAGATGGTGGGTTTGATAGCATTTCAGACCCTGAGCGATAGAATGACCAACCTATAATCGGAGGATACTTGAATGCGTAAAGGATTACCCGGAATACTTATGATGGCCGTTACGGCAACAATAATCTTTCTGGCCGGCTGCAGCAATAAAGATGACAGGACCACGCTCAGAATCTACTATACATTCTCTCCGCAGGTAAGTCAGTATATAGCCGGCGTCTGCAAGGAGTTCGAAGCTAACCATCCTGGGCTTAAGGTCAAGGCAGAGCCGGTTTCCGGCAATTACTATACCAAGTTACAGACTATGATGGCTGGCGGAGTGGCCCCGGACGTTATTTTTATGCAGAACAAAAGCCTGGCGGATTACAGAGACAGAGGAGTGTTGCTGAACCTTAGCCCGTATATCAAGGATAAGTATGATCTTTGCGACATTTGTAAGTTAGGCTTTGAAGAAGGCGGCATTAAAGAAGGAGAGGTCTACGGTATACCGGTCACAGGT
>JAQVUQ010000489.1 GCA_028699365.1 bacterium
GACCAGGCGCATTAAGGGTGAATATATCATGACCGAGGAGGATGTGCTGGGGGGACGGCAGTTCCCGGATGCCGTGGCTCAGGGATCTTATTGCATAGATATCCATAATCCGGCCGGCACCGGTACGGTAATAAAGTGCCTGCCGCCCGGGGCACATTACGATATCCCTTACAGGTGTCTGGTTCCGCTTGGTGTGGATAACCTTCTGGTGGCCGGGCGGCCGATATCCACTACTCATGTCGCGCACTCTTCCACCAGGATTATGCCCATATGCATGGCTGTGGGGCAGGCGGCGGGGACGGCTGCCGCTATGGCGGCCCATCTGAACAAGGCGCCCCGAGAGATAAATATCGCTGCTTTGCAGCAACTGCTGCGCCAGCAGGGAGCACTGATTGATTAGGGGGATATGATGGCTTTGGCATTGGATAACACGATAGCTTATCGTCCGCAGGTACCTAAATCGGTGGAGGAAACCGGGCTGAGTCCGGATTTTATCAGTGATCTGATTCTGAAAACACTCTTCTACAGAGGAACGCTCAACGGCGGCGCTATTGCCTCTGAACTGAAGCTGCCGTATGCCACCGTGATACAGGCTATCCTGCGCAGCTTGCGGGAGAGCACGCTGGTGGAAGTGCGGCGCGGCAGCAGTTTTCAGGATATAAGCTGGGATAACGCCCTGACGGAGAAGGGCCGGCAGAGAGTGGCCGAGGTCCTGAGCAGGGATATGTATCTCGGTCCCGCTCCGGTGCCGTTGGACCAGTATCTGGAAGTGACTTCCAGACAGCGCTTTCAAACCCAGCAGATAGATGAGAGCATGGTGCGCGAGGCCCTGTCGGATCTGGTGATCAACGATCATACCGTATCGCAACTGGGACCGGCCATGAACTCCGGCCGCTCCATGTTTCTCTTCGGTGCGGCCGGAAACGGCAAGACCGTAGTGGCCGAGCGTCTCAGCCGTACCATAGCCGGCGGGATCATGGTTCCCTATGCCGTTGAGGCGGACAACCAGGTTATCAAGGTCTTCGATTCTCTGCAGCACAAGGCCGTGGAGCCGGAGGAGAACTCTGCCAACGATAACCGCTGGATTGCCTGTCGGCGCCCCTTCATAGTGGTCGGCGGCGAGCTGACCATGGAGAACCTCGATCTGATGTACGACAATCACATGAAGTACTACACGGCACCTTTTCAGCTCAAGGCTAATGCCGGAATGCTGCTGATAGACGATTTTGGACGCCAGAGAGTTTCCCCCCAGGAACTGCTGAACCGCTGGATAGTTCCTCTGGAGAAGGGCATGGATTTCTATACCCTGATAACCGGCAAGCAGGTAGTAGTTCCGTTTGATCTCCTTATCGTCTATTCCACCAACCTGGATCCCAAGGATCTGGTCGATGAAGCCTTCCTGCGCCGCATCCGCTATAAGATAGAGATAGGCGATCCCAGTGAAGAGGAGTTCCGCGAGATATTCCGCCGGGTATGCGAATCCAAATCCATACCCATGCGTCAGGATATGCTGGATTATCTCATCCGGCGTCACTTCCGTGAAGCGGAAAGGCCGATGAGGGCGGTGCATCCGCGCGACATTCTAGAGCAGGTGATAGATATTGCACGCTATCTGAACAAGCCTCCGGAACTGACGGAGGAACTGCTTGATCGTGCCTGCGCCACCTATTTTGTCAAGTTGTAGTCTAAGGGGCCGTCCATGAAGTATTACCAAATCCGTCTCCGGCAAATTAGCAACTTTATTCATGGACGGCCCCTATGGGAAACCTGACCTGGCTCTGTTTCATAATCATAGCTGCCACAGGTTTGACGACTACCTCCAGAGGTCCCGCTCTCGATGCCGTATCCAGGGAGTTCTCTCTGTCCATGAGCGCCTCCGGCATACTGATGATGCTCTGCAGCGCCGGCTTTCTGGCCTTCTCCGTCGTCGGCGGCATCCTGTCGGATAGATACGGCAGGAAGAGATTTCTGCTGCTGGCTCTGATTGCGTTGGCGGCCGGCAGCGCCGTAGCCGTCTTCTGGAAGACATCGCCGGCCATCTATCTTTCCTATTTTCTCACCGGATTGGCGCTGGGGGGAATGGAGGGCATCTCCACTACGGTGGTAGCGGAGACAAATCCGGAGGCGCAGGGGAAGATTATCAACTTTTCCCAGGTTTTCTTCGGGGTAGGCGCTCTTGCCGGTTCGCTCATGGCCGGGTGGCTTTGCGGCTACGGCTGGCGTTGGGCCTATATGGCTACCGTCCCGCTGGCACTGGTTCTATTCTTTGCCGTCAGGCGCGGATACTTCCCTTCCTCTACGGTAAATGTCCCTGAAGAGAAACCGGGAGAACGGAAAGCCTTCATCAGAGAGCCTGCCTTTCTTCTGATAGCCCTGTCCATGCTGCTGTACGTAGGTACCGAAGTGGGGGTGTCCGGATGGATGGCTTATTATATGCAGCGCAGTCTCGGCGCATCACTCTTTCTGGCCAGCCTGGCTTTATCGCTCTTCTGGGGCTCGATGATGCTGGGACGACTGATCAGCGGCTTTCTATCCGAACGCATGGGCTACGAGAGATTAGTCATGTTCAGCAGCTTGACGGGTTTCATCTGCCTGATACTGGCGATGATCAGCAGATCGGTCTGGACAGCCATCCTCTTGTTTGCGGCTGTCGGACTGGCCTATTCACCCATCTGGCCTACGCTGCTGGCCTGTGCCGGCAGGAGATACCGCAGCAGCACCGGAGCCGTCTTTGGCATTATCATTGCAGCCGGAGGGTTGGGTGCCATCATGTTGCCGCCTTTGATCGGTTTATTTGCAGACCGTACCTGTCTGGCGTT
>JAQVUQ010000490.1 GCA_028699365.1 bacterium
ATTGCGCCTTAGACGAAGGCTATGTAAGTAAAGCAGAATATACAAGCATCAGAGAATTGATTGCAAAAACATGGAGAACCCTTAACGGCTACATTCTATATCTCACAAAATGCGCCAAACAAGGCGTTCCAAACGTATAACAGAGGAGCAAGACATCCCATATTAAGGACTTGAATGATAGGCCATGAAACCAAACAACCAACAACCAACAACCAACAACCGCGCCCGAAGGGCGCTTCAAGCGAAGCGTGACAACCAACAACCGCGCCCGAAGGGCGCTACAAGCGAAGCGTGCCAACAACCAACAACCGGCGGAGTTGCAAAGCCCAAGAAGCTCAAGCAACCAACCCAAACACGCATGCAAACGAACTCAAACCCAACAACCAACAACCAACAACCAACAACCCGTGGTGATTGCGGCGCCGCAATCACCACGTACATCCATGAGATAGTGAAAAGAGTCATTGCTACTGCCAGCCCTCTAAAAATAATCCTCTTCGGGTCGGCTGCCAGAGGCGAGATGGGCCCGAACAGTGATCTTGATATCCTGGTGGTTATGCCGACGGGAGCACATCGACGACAGACTGCTCAGAAAATATATCGCAGTCTTATCGGAGTAGGTTTTGCAGCGGATATAGTAGTAGTTACCGAAGAAGATATTGAACGCTTCAAGGATAGCGACGCCACGGTGATACGTCCTGCCATTGAAGAGGGACAGGTGCTTTATGCCGCGTGAAGATAACTGGCTGAAGGAAGTAGGCACTCCCGATGAATGGATGAAGAGAGCGCAAAGCAATCTTGTCCGAGCCAGGCAACCCAAACCGGAAGAAGTGTTTTTTGAAGACCTTGTTTTCGATATCCAGCAGTCGGTGGAAAAAGCTTTAAAAGCGCTATTACTCAAAAAAGGGATACGATTTCGTTTTGTTCATGATATTGCCGAATTGTTGACTCTGCTGGAACAAAACGAAGTGGCGTTGCCGGATGAAATAAGAGCCGCCGCAGACTTAACCGATTACGCCGTGCAGGCAAGATACCCGGGTCCTTTTGAACCTGTAAGTGAGAACGAATATACTACAGCCTTAGATATTGCTAATGCTGTATTGGCTTGGGTAACAAAGCAACTTTTGGCAGAAGAACTTACAGAGGAGCAAGACATCCCATCCCATATTAAGGACTTGAGTGAGAGGCCATGAAACCCAACAACCAACAACCAACAACCAACAACCGCGCCCGAAGGGCGCTTCAAGCGAAGCGTGACAACCAACAATCAACAACCTGTTGCAATTGTGGAGCTGCAAAGCCCCCAAATCCCAAGCAACCAACCCAAACATGCTTGCAAACGAACTCAAACCTAACAACCAACAACCAACAACCAACAACCCGTAGTGATTGCGGCGCCGCAATCACTACGTCCCGAAGGGGCATAATTCTCGCTGGTGGATCCGGTACCCGTCTTTACCCCATTACCATGACCGTCAGCAAGCAATTGCTGCCTATCTACGACAAGCCTATGATCTATTATCCGTTGTCAACCCTGATGCTGGCCGGCATAAGAGATATACTTATCATCTCCACCCCGCGTGACCTGCCGGCATTCCGACAATTGCTAGACAGCGGCAACCAATGGGGCATGAATTTCTCCTATGCCGAGCAGCCCTCACCAGACGGTCTGGCCCAGGCGTTTATCATAGGCAAAGAGTTCATCGGAGATTCCCCATCAGCATTGATCCTGGGCGATAACATCTTCTACGCCAGTGATCTGACCGGCCTTCTACGTCGGGCCATGTCCAGAGAGACAGGCGCCACAGTTTTTGCCTATCGCGTAGATAATCCCCAGGCTTACGGCATAGTGGAGTTTGACAACCAGGGCAATGCCGTCGGCATAGCGGAGAAGCCTTCAACTCCCAGGTCCAACTACGCAGTGACCGGCCTCTATTTTTACGACAACAAGGTAGCCGATATAGCTGCCGGCATCAAACCATCCGCCAGAGGCGAACTGGAGATAACTGACGTCAACGCCGCCTACCTGAAAGCCGGCGATCTACACGTAGAAATGCTGGGCCGTGGCGCCGCCTGGCTGGACACCGGCACCCACGAGTCCCTGATGCAGGCAGGAGCTTTTGTCCAGACGCTGGAACAGCGCCAGGGGCTGAAAATAGCCTGCCTGGAAGAGATAGCTTACCGTATGGGCTATATAGGCCCGGAAGAACTGGAGCGTCTGGCAGTCAAACTGGGCAAGAGCGGATACGGCGCCTATCTGGTAAATCTTCTGAAAGAGGCAGGCGAGAATTGCTGTGATGATGCCGATGTCTTCTAGGCCGTTGCTGAAGGTGATCACATAGTCTTTAAACGTGGCCGGTCTGGCCTTTTACAATACCGACGGCAATCTGATGGTTATAAATCCGCAGTATTACGTACCACCGGAGATACTGTCCGACCTGCTGCCACTGCTGTAACAGGATGAGGCAGGAGATCAAATCTGCCTCGAAGGAGGATCTCAACCGGAGGGCGCTGCTGCAGGAGAAGTTCACGGCTCTTCCCCGGGAGAACCGGGCGCACCGTTCCGGATGCCTGCTCGGGTTGCTGCGGGTTGCCTTCTTTGTAGCCCTTTTTGTCAAATAGTGAGCGGAGCGCTCAGGGTGCGTGTACAGATTGTTGGAAAAAGGGAGAGAGAAAGCCATTAGCTGACTATCATAGTAAGGTATAAAAAAATGTTATCCTCCTTTTTGGACTTCCCGTGCGGAGAAATCAAGGAGGATAACATGGAACATATTTTAGCAGAAATGGTAGCTGAGGTGGAAGAGTTAG
>JAQVUQ010000491.1 GCA_028699365.1 bacterium
CCCTGACCGTTTTCAGGGATATTACAGGGGATGTCTATCGTCTGCCGGCTATGGGCAGAGAGTGCCAACAGCGGCAGAGCTCCGCTCTGCACGGTATCTCCGTCCCGGGTTATCTTCCAAGTGCCTTTAAGGTGCGACAAATCCAGAAAGTCATAAAGATTGGTGATCCTCACTTCTCCCCGGGCCAGGTCTTCCGCCTCTATCCGTATAGGCTGGATGACTTTCTTCAATTCCAGCAGTCCGGTATGAGGACGCCTGTCCGGATAGCAGAGGCCGTCAAGGCAGAAGTTGCCGCTGTTGGGTTCATCGCCGAAGTCTCCACCGTAGGCAAACCATTCTTCTCCTGCTTCGGTATGCTGCCTGATACCGTGATCGGCCCATTCCCAGACACAGCCTCCCATGAGGCGGGGATACTTGTAGAAGGCTTCCCAGTACTCTTTGAGCAGGGCAGGTCCGTTGCCCATGGCGTGGCAGTATTCGCACAGGAATAAAGGCTTGCCGCTCTCTTTACTGCCTTCGGCTATTACATGTTCCACGGACATCTACATGGCGCTGTTGAAGTCGACGTAATCATCATCTTCATTTAACTGCTCCGCCATGCTCCTGTCGATCAGGCCCAGTTCCAGCCGTAGAGAGACATTGGCTCTCTCGTAATGAATCGGCCGGGTGGGATCGGCAGCGTGGATCCACTCCGCCATGGCCTTATGGTTGTAACCGTTGGCCGCTTCATTGCCTAACGACCAGATAATTACGCTGGGGTGATTCCTGTCCCTCTCCACCATACGCCTGGCTCTATCGATATAGGCTTCTTTCCAATCGGGATTGAAGGAAGGTTGCTCCCTGTCGACATAGCCAAAGCCGTGGGTTTCCAGGTCGGCTTCATCTATGACATAGAGGCCGTATTCGTCACACAGGTCCAGCCAGCGGGGATCGTTGGGATAGTGGGAGGTCCTGACGGCATTGATGTTATGCTGCTTCATCAGAACGATATCCTGCACCATATGCTCATATGGCACTGCCTGCCCCAGATCGGGATGAAACTCATGCCGGTTGACGCCTTTGAGCTTTACCGGAATACCGTTTATCTGGAAGACTCCCTGCGGGCTGATCTCCACCCGACGAAAGCCCGGGCGGTGGCGCTGCACTTCCAGGATGCGGCCATCCTCATCGGTCAGGGTAGCCAGCAGGGTATAAAGATTTGGGGTCTCGGCCGTCCAGGGTTGAGGGTCCTGAAGATGCAGCTCTCTTTCGATAACTGCTTCCTGCCCGGGTTCAATGCTTTCCGGCGGCAGAGTGCAGCTTTGCACATCCCGGCCGTCAGGGTCCAGAAGCCGCAGACTGAGACCGACTGCTCTCGCATCATGGCTGTAATTGTGCATAGCTGCGGCTACCTTCAGCCCGCCCCGGCTGCAGGTTTCATCCAGCTCTGCCTTAAAGCTCACATTTCGCAGCCGCAGTCTGTCCGCAGCTACCAGATAGACGTCCCGGAAGATGCCGCTCAGACGCCACATATCCTGATCTTCCAGATAATATCCGTCCGACCATTGCATAACCTGCACGGCCAGAGTGTTCTCCCCGGGCTTCAGATAAGGGGTGATGTCAAACTCCGACGGCATTCTGCTCCCCTGGCTGTAGCCGACTTTTTGCCCGTTCACAAAGACGTAGAAGGCGGAATTGACGCCCTCAAAGTTGGTGAAGACCTGCTTATCGTCCCAATTCGGGGATATATTGAATATATGGCGATACAACCCGGTGGGGTTCTCGTTGGGCACATACGGAGGATCCAGCGGTGTGGGGTAATCCACATTGCTGTAGTTGGGCCGCCCATAGCCCTGCATCTGCCAGTTGCCGGGCACCGTCACCCGGTCCCAGTCCCTGTCGTCATACTCAGGCAGGGCAAACCCTTCCGGCGCATCTTCCGGGCAATCCAGATAGAGAAAGCGCCACTCACCATTGAGCAGGCTAAAGAGTGTGGAACTCTGCCGATCACCCTGCAACGCCGCCGCCGTATCCTGGCAAGGCACCGCCGTAACCCGTGGCGCCTCCCTGTTTATATGCAGCAGGGCCGGGTTCTCCCAATCCTTACCCCGGTTGCTGTAAACGTTCATAGCTGCCTCCATGTAACATACCGGCATTCAGGCGGTTTCCACCAGCAGGGTCAATATTCCGTATGCCGGCATACAGTAGCGCACGGTGTTATCCGTGAATTCCCTTGGCATACCGGTTTTACGTTCCAGCAAATCCGTTTCCGTCACCAGCACCCCAGGGCCGAAGAGCTCGGGAGACAACCGTATCTCGGCTTCCGTATCCCTTCCGGCGATCTCATAAAGCCTGATTACAGTTCCATTGCCGTCTTCCTGTCTCTTCAGGGCTGAGAGAACCAGATTGTCGTTCGCAATCTCGATAAGAGAACATTCGGGAGGCATGGCGCCTTTTGACGACACTGCCTGGGATACGATCAGGGGCCGATCGAACGCTACGGCCTGACGGAAGGCTTCGCCCTTGTCGCAAGGACCGTAATGCGGTCTTAGGGCCAGCGAGAAGCGGTGCTCTCCCAGTTCCGGATACGGGTCGGGATCGTAGCTGCTTCTGATCAGCGATACGGCTATGGAATCGTCGCCGGTACGATAGCCGTATTTGGAATCGGTCATGACCGTCAGCCCGGCCTGCTCTTCTGTTCCTCTGACGGTGCCGGTGATATCGGCCCAGCGCAGGGCGGGTACGTCCATATCTTTGACATCCCGCCGGACGACGCCGAAGGGTACTTCGAAATGATGGGATGTGTTCTCCAGCGGCAACG
>JAQVUQ010000492.1 GCA_028699365.1 bacterium
CAGGGGCAGCGATAAGGCCATAGCCTATGATACGCAACTTGGAGCGTTAATTATCAAAGAGCTCGAAGCAAGCAAAGACGATAGCCTTAACAGTATTATTATCGGCAGCCGGCAACCGGCAGATCTGGCCTGCACCCGTGAACAAAAGAGAAGCATGAATACCATGCTGGCCCAGGCCTGGAGAGATATGATGGCCGAGCAATCAGCCCAGACTGTCAAGGATGAAGATAAAGCCATATCAGCCTTAAGACGACTGCAAACCTTGAATCCGCCCCCGGATATAAAGCTGACAGAGCGGATAGCAGCCTTAACTGATAAGGTTGTTACAGCTCATCTGAAGACGACAGAAGAGCTGCAAGGTCAGGGCAAGCTTCAGGAAGCCCTGGAGTATTGTAGTAATCTTGTCAAGCAGTATCCCGAAAGCACCCGTCTGGCCCAGGTCAGCTTGACAGAAGGCCGCCTTCTGGCAATGTCCGGCAAGGCAGCAGAAGCGGCAATTATTCTGACCCAGGTAGCCATCGGACAGGATCAAACTGCTGCCGCCACCGCCCAGTACGAATTAATCAGACTTATCGCCAAAGCCAGCCCTGCCAAAGCACTGGCCCAACTGGATGCCGCCATCCCCCGCTTGAGCGGCGACATACAGCCCGAAGCCTATTTGCTGGCCGCCAGAATGCACCTGGACCAGGGCGGGCGTCAGACAGGCATAGGCTACCTGCAAAGAGTAGTGCAGGAGTATCCCCAGAGCCCCGCCGCCAGGCAGGCAGATGCACTGCTGCAGGAATTCATAAAAGGCAAGATGGAGGGTTGAAATGGATTTTAGCAAGACCTTATTTGTCCCCATTATATCAGGACTTATTCTGTTAAGCGTATCCCCGCTTCAAGCCGGTCCCCTGAAGCGAAATCTGCTGATCAGTTACAGCACCGGCCAGGGTATATCCGCCGAAAAAGCAGAGTATCTGCAGGCAGAGCTAAGCGGTGCCTTATCAATTACCGGCAAAGTAATGATCCTTGAAGGAGAGAAAGCTAAGCCGGCAAAAGAGGCCCTGCAGAAGAAATCCCCCGAGGAGGGACGCCGTAATCCGGCCGAAACAATTAAAGCCGGCGCTAGCGCCGGCGCACATCTTGTGGCCCGTATCAACATCGAAGCCCTGGGCCTGGAAGAAGAGAAGGAACAACCTACAGCCATAGCCAGAGCAGCCGTTACCCTGGATCTTTACGATGTTGCAGCCGGCACATATCTCGGTACCCAACATCTGGAAAGCAGGCAACAGGCCAAAGCAGCAATCGTCAAGTATCAGGAACTGCTCCAGCCCGGCACAGCCAGCTACACCAAAAGCCCCTTGGGAATTGTCCAGGCACAGGTGATTAGAGATGCAGCTTCCAGAATTATCGCCGCCGTAGATAAAGTCAGGTGGCAGGGCAGTGTGGTGGAAGTGATAGACGGATTTGTCTACGGCAATGTCGGCAGAGACGCAGGCATAAAGGCAGGAGACAGATTCGCCGTGATCAAGCCTGGAAAAGAGCTGAGCGATCCCGCTACCGGGATAGTCCTGGGCATAGCCGACCGGCAGATAGCCACCGTCCGGGTAATAGGAGTGGAAGACAGCTACTTCATCGGCAGCAGCAGCGATGCGGATAAAATAGAGAGAGGCTATTTCCTGCGGGAAGAGTGAGGAAAGACATGTTTGGGGGAAGGATGAAAACACATCGGAAGATATATACCCGCTGTCGACGGATAGCTGGCATTCTGCTGTGCCTGTCTGCCCAGACGCTGCTGGCGATATCTCTCTTCTCAAGTCCAGCCGTAGGTGCAGAAAAAACTACTCCTGAAGAGCAATACAACCGAGCCTTCCAGTTGCTGCTGGCTACCAGAGTTGAAGAAGATACGCTGAATGCAGATACTCCACCCAGGTGCGAGAGCATAGACTTCAATACCTATCTCTATCCCAAATATGAGAGAGCCCTGGGAGAATTCCTGCAGTTCCAGCAGCAGCATCCCAATCACGCCTCGGCCGACGATGCCCTGTATTACGCCTACCTGATCTTGAAGAAGATGCCCCCCGAAGTATTACATGATAAGGGATGGCTTGCTAAATACCCTGATAATCCGTCGTTCTTGCTGGTGAAGCTGGAGAAGAGCTATCCAACCTCACCGCTGATGGAAGAAGTGTATTACGAGAGAGGCAAAGCAAACTTCGATCAGGGTAAATACGATGAAGCAATCAAAGATTTACAACGACTGGTGAAGAGCTATCCAACAAGCCGTTATCTGCCCGTGATCAAATATTGCATCGCCGTGATCTATAAGGAGAAGAAGGACTACGCCAAAGTCCTGCCGGCCTTCAAAAAACTGAAAGTCGAATCCCGCCAGCATAAACGCCTGGGAGATATAGAATATGCCATCGGTGAGTGTCTCTATTACATCGCCAAGGCTCGTAATTACCAGCCGGAGCCACTGAATGATCTCAAGGAGATAGTTACTCAGATGCGCGGCGTTATAGCCAGACACTCGGATAACTCTATCAAAGCTAAGGAGATAATCTGGCAAGCCTTTCAGGACGTAGCTGACCTTCTTCTGAAGAACAAGAAATTGGAGGAATACGCCAAAGCCAAGAAAAGCCTGAAAGAGTTGCTGATATCCGCCGACGATGATAAGGGAATGCAAGAGATCGCTAAAGAGTTGCTGGCGCAGGTAGCCGAGAGAGTTGGCAGAGCATATAAAGATTTAGGCGATAAGGCTTTCAATATGCGGACGCTGAAACCACAGGAAGAAGCCTGTTCCTATTACACGAAGATG
>JAQVUQ010000493.1 GCA_028699365.1 bacterium
ACGAGAATCCGGTCCGGATTGCGCTGGCGCGTGCCGTGGCGGAGGGGATACGTCGTGTCGTCGATATTGATTGTGATTGTGATATTAGTGCGCTGGAATACGGCTGCGGCACGGGGCTGGTGACTTTGGAACTTCAGTCGTATGTTGGCAGTATAAAGGCTGCCGACAGCTCTGACGGCATGTTGACGGTACTGGAACAGAAGCTGGCCATAACGGGTATCGATAATGTTACGCCGATAAAGCTTGATCTGGAGAGCGATTTGCTTCCCGATGAGCGCTATGACCTCATCTACAGCAGCATGACCATGCATCACATCGAGGATGTCTCCGGCGTTATGCGTGCCTTCCATGAACTGCTGAAACCCGGTGGGCATCTATGCATCGCCGATCTGGACTGTGAGCCGGGTGATTTCCACCCCGATAATACAGGTGTGCATTGTTACGGCTTCAGCCGGGATGATATGCAGGCGCTCTTTGCCTCTGCGGGATTCCATGACACTACTTCAGACATCGTTTATACTGTTGTGAAGAAGAATAATGCAGGTGAGGAACGGCGCTTTCCTGTTCTCCTCACCTGCGGTAATGGGGGAATAGGGCGTGACTGAAGATAACAAGCTTGCCACCGGCTGCCTGCCGGCTGGTGTGATTTTTGATATGGACGGGGTGCTTCTGGATTCTGAGCCCTTCATCTGCAGAGCTGCCTGCATGATGTTTGAGGAGAAGGGGCTGCATGTGAAGCCCGAGGACTTTATACCGTTTGTCGGTGCCGGTGAGAACAGGTATATAGGCGGTGTAGCGGAAAAATACGGACTTGTTCTGGATTTGCCGGCTGCCAAGAAACGCACCTATGATATCTATCTGGACATTATCAAGGGGCAGTTGCAGCCTTTGCCGGGCGTCAGGGAGTTTATCGATCTCTGCAGGAGGCACGGCAAGAAGCTGGCTCTGGCCAGCAGTGCGGATACGGTGAAAGTCGAGGGCAATCTCAGGGAGATATGCCTTGATTCAGGATCGTTCGACTTTGTAGTGACCGGGGACGATGTTGTTAATAAGAAGCCGCATCCGGAGATATTCCTGGCGGCTGCGGCCGGAATCGGTTTGAGTGCCGAAGATTGCCTGGTGGTAGAGGATGCCGTCAATGGAGTCGAGGCGGCTAAGAGCAGCGGCGCCAGATGTCTGGGCCTGGCTACCAGCTTCAGCGGCCGGGAGTTGACGGCAGCAGGGGCCGACTGGTGTGCTGATGATCTCTCTGCGGCACCCTCAGCCGTTCTGATGTGGTGATTTATATAACACGAAACGTCTTGAAAATCAAACCTTGACTATGGGTGCCCGCGAAGTTAAAATATGTAGACGAAAACAAAAGGTGCCGGGAGAGATGGCCGAGCGGCTTAAGGCGCACGCCTGGAAAGCGTGTAGATGGGAATACTGTCTCGAGGGTTCAAATCCCTCTCTCTCCGCCATGCGCGCCCTTGTAGCTCAGTAGGATAGAGCAGAGGCTTCCTAAGCCTTGTGTCGGGGGTTCGAATCCTCCCAAGGGCGCCAAAAAGTGTTTATATATGAATGATGATATAGTATGGATGAGAGAAGCGCTGGATGAGGCCGCCAAAGCGTATCGAATGTGTGAGGTGCCGATTGGCGCTGTTGTTGTCTCAGACGGTCGTATAATCGGCCGCGGACGGAACGCCAAGGAGCTTCTCAACGATCCTACGGCGCACGCAGAGGTCATGGCCCTGAGAGCGGCGGCTGAGTTTGCAGGCAGTTGGAGGTTGTGCGGCAGTTCTCTGTATGTTACCAAGGAACCCTGCCCGATGTGTGCCGGGGCCATGGTCCAGGCCAGGGTGGAACGCCTGGTATACGGAGTGCCGGATGAGAAATACGGGGCGGCCGGAAGTGTTTTTGACATTGCGAATACCCCTGCATTGAATCACAGGCTGGAAGTAACAGGGGGCGTTCTGCAGGAAGAGTGCGCGCAGATACTGCTGAATTTCTTCAGGGAACTGCGTGTAAGAACTTTTTGACACGCGGAGAGATGGCCGAGCTGGCTGAAGGCGATCGACTCGAAATCGATTAGGCGGCTGATAACCGTCTCGGGGGTTCAAATCCCTCTCTCTCCGCCATAAAAGCTTATACAGGATTGATCGTGCTAGACGGGGAGCTAGCGGTGCCCTGAACCCGCAATCCGCTATAGCGGGGTTGAATCCCTGCTCGAGGTACTCGTTTTTTAAGTCTGGCCGCAGTAAGTGGTGTTGAAGGTCGGGTCCTGTGCAATAGGTCTTTGCGAATCCCGTCAGGTCCGGAAGGAAGCAGCGGTAAACAAAGTAATCTATGTGCCACAGCCAATCTGGCCGGAGCTAACTGCCGCGGTAACGTTAGGAAGCGTTTATCGACAGCAGGTGCACGATCAATATTTTTTTATCGGGAGGCAAAATGTCTGCACGGTCGCTTTACAGGCAATACCGCCCACGGCGCTTTCAGGAGGTGGTGGGCCAGGAGCACGTCGTGGAGACCCTCAAGAACTCCATCAAATTCGACAGACTTTCACACGCCTATCTTCTCTGCGGGCCACGAGGAACCGGTAAGACCACTATTGCCCGGATACTGGCCATGCTCATCAATTGTCACCAACACAACTCCGATGATCCGTGCCTGGAATGTCCGGCCTGCCGCAGCATCGCCGACGGCTCGGCTCTGGATATAATAGAGTTCGATGCCGCATCCCGCGGCAAGGTGGACGAGATACGTGAGATTATCGACAGGATAAGTTATGCGCCGGCGGAGCTGAAGTACAAGGTCTACATC
>JAQVUQ010000494.1 GCA_028699365.1 bacterium
TCGCCCCGGCGACATAGGAGTGGAAGAGCAGGTCGGCGCCGCTCCCCAGAACCAGGTTGTCGAATATCAGCTTTAACAATTCCGTATCAACGACCATATCTCCGTTAGGGCTGCGAAAGTAGAGCGCATCTCCGACCTGCAGCGCACCGATTATGTCGTCGATCAGGCCGCCTATTATCTTCTCGGTTCTGCCCATATCGTAGAGGGAGTGCCAGATGCCTACAAGCCCGGCAGTGCAAACCCCTCCCAGGTAACCGTTTTTCTCGATCAGGATGACTGATGCTCCCTGCCTTGCGGCTGCTGCCGCCGCACACACGCCGGTTGGCCCGCCGCCCAGGACTACTACATCGGCCTGCGCCGATAAAGGCAGTTTTTTCTCCGGTTCAATAATGTAATCCATCATAGACAGCCATCGCCTTCCAGGAGCCATGCTCCTCGTATCTCAAGCCTGCTGTTGTTAAATATACAACAGCAGGCTTGAAAAAAGCAATGCTTTTCATGCAACTCGTCGGCAAAATTGCATGCATATCCGGGGTAACAAGTAAAGTTTAATCACGAGTTTTGCGAGTTATGGAGAGGATGTCGGGTGATTTATCGAATATATCGTTAATGTATTATTGACAGAAACCGGTTGAGCTGCTAAAGTAATATGTATGCATAAACTTGCAGGACAGACGTTTTGACGACAAGGTAAGGTGTTATCTGTGAAGAAGATAAACGTAGCTGTGATCGGTTGCGGCCGCATGGGACATAACGATATCCGCACTCTGCAACAATCTACGTATGTATCCAGGATAATCGGTTGTGACGCTGATGAGCGTCAGGCTTTGATAACGGCTGAAGAGTTCGGTATATCCGTCACCATGGAAACGGAAGATATATGGAATGATTCGGGCATAGATCTCGTCTATATTACCACTCCAAATGAAACCCATGCCTCGCTGGCAATAGAGGCGCTGCAGGCCGGAAAGGCGGTGATGACGGAAAAGCCGGCCGGTATCGATCGGGCACAGATCGAGGCCTTACTGGATACATGGCGCAAGACCGGAGGATTTCTGCAGGTGGGTTTGGAATGCCGAAATTATTCGCGGCTCTACTGCCGCATGAAGGAATTGCTGGAAGCGGGAGAGATAGGCAAGCTGATCAACGTCCACTTCACCTACAGTATGCCGCCGTTCCCGAGGGATGAGTGGAAATACAAGGCGTCGGCAGGGAATATGTGCATGGAGAAGCTCTGCCATTATATCGACCTGGTGCGCTGGTGGAACGGCTCCAGGGTAAATCGGTTTATGGCAGTAAGGGCGGATAACGTTGTACCCTATTATGAAATAGCCGATAATTTTCACGTTACCTACGGGTTTGAGAACGGCACGGTAAGCCATCTCTATTTCAATATGGCGGCTGCCCATGAAGGGAATTACGATCTGCTCGATCGCAGTGTGGACCTGATCGATCAGGATAAGATGGGTCTGAAGCACAATTATGTTCTGGTAGGCACGGAGGGAGCCATAGAGAGCGATCTCTTTCAACGGGAATTGAGGTTGTTTCACCATGCCGGCAAACAAGGCTTTAAGGACGCGGAGAGACTGGTTCTGACTGAAACCTGGAACAGGGAAGATGATAGCGCCTACTTCCATAATACCCACGCACAGAATCTGGATATAGCCAGGCGCGTGGCTTTGGGAGAAGAACCGGCTATAAACCCGGAAGACGCTGCCGAGACCATGCGGCTTTGCCTGGAGTTCGAGGAAGCTGCTGCTGCCGGTACATGGAATGTTTGCTATCGTTGATAAGGAGATTGTAAAATGCGCGAGTCGGAGTTCAGGACGAGTCCGGTGATAAAGAGATACCCCGGCAACCCCGTATTATCGGCCAGGGATATCCCTTATCGTTCCACTCTGGTATTCAACGCCGGAGTGACCAGGTATCAGGGGAAATATGTTATGGTTTTCCGTAACGATTACGGTGATCCGGTATCCAAAACCGTACAGGGGCGCAATCTGGGTCTGGCGTTCAGTGATGACGGCATCAATTGGGAAGTGGAAAAACAGCCGTTGTTCCTCGATTCCGGCAGCTACCCTCTGGGGATGGCTTACGATCCGCGCCTGACGGTCCTGGACGGACGATGCTATATGTGTTTTGCCACCGGCACGGCGCACGGGACATCGGGCGGAATAGCTGTAACGGATGATTTTAAAAACTGGGAAGTGCTGAACATTTCCGTTCCCGATAACCGCAACTGGGTGTTGTTCCCGGAGCGAATAGACGGCAAAATGATCAGGATGGAAAGACCTTTTGCCATGTATCTGCGCCCCGGTGAACGTTTTGATATCTGGATATCCGCATCTCCCGACGGACGCTATTGGGGAGATAACGAGTTGCTGCTCGGAACGGAGAGCGTTCCCTGGGCTAATGAGAAGATCGGCCCGGCCGCCCCGCCGATAAGGACTTCAAAAGGATGGCTTGCCTTCTTTCACGGCGTTGATATTGATGATTCCAGGAGCGGTTGGGGCTGGTCTGGCAACTGGAAGAAGCGTTACTCCGCCGGGCTTATGCTGCTTGATGCGGATAACCCGTACAAGGTAATCGGCTTGTCCCGGGGGCCTGTTCTGGTCCCTGAAGCCGGGTATCAGTACGAATCCGGCGGCTATCGGGATTACGTAGTCTTCCCAGGAGGCATGATCCCGGAAGAGGACGGCAGCGTCAAGATCTATTACGGAGCGGCTGATACCGTTGAGGCTTTGGCCATAGCCGATCTGAGCGACCTGCTCTCACTTTGCGAGCCCGTATAGGTTGCA
>JAQVUQ010000495.1 GCA_028699365.1 bacterium
CTTGACCCTGGAGACCACATGGGCATGCATCCGGCGGGGGATGGTCATGAAGTCGTGCAGCACTCCGTCTATCCTGAAGCGCACTATCATCTCTTTCTCCATGGTCTCTATGTGGATATCGCTGGTACGCTGGTTGATGGCCTGCTCGATGATGTTGTTCACCAGAGTAACGACGGGGGCTTCTTCGCCCATCTGCTGCAGGCTGTTGATCAGCGTTATCTCCTGTTCTTTGTTGGTATCTTCCTCCTCCACTTTATGGGCATCCAGAAGTCTCCCGCCGTAATACTGGACTATGGCCCGCTGGATATCTTCTCGGCAGGCAATGACGGGGATAAAATTGGTCATCAGGTTCTTCTTGAGATCGTCCATCACATTTATATCGGTGGGATCGGTCAGGGCCACCACCAGGGTGCCGTTTTGAACTCCCACGGGGAAAACACAGTACCGTCTGGCCGTCTCGACGGGTATCTTTCTGATGATATCCGGGTCCACCGGTATATCTGCGATACGGATATAGGCCACTCCTATCTGGCTGCCGCGTGCCTCGACCAGTTCATCCTGGGTGATGAAGCCCATCTCCACCAGGATGTCTTCTACAGCCCGCTTGCTCTTCTCCGCCACCCGATGGCATTCGTTCAGGTTGGCGCGGGTTATTTTGCCTCCATTGGTGAGTATCTCCTCTATGCTGAGTCTGGCCTCAACCGTTCTGCCCATCGTCTGCCTCCATACGTTCTCAAATTACTTGGATAGTGAAAGAGTTGCGGCTCCGCCCTTTTCCCATTTGACGTGTCCGTCGCAGAAGAGTATGTTGCTCCCTTTTCCATGTCGCTCGGAGGCAAACGCGGCGGTGGCCAGATTGCCCACCGTTACTTCATTTGCCGAGGCATCCTCTGCATCTGCCATGCTGACTACTTTGGAAGTGCTCTGGCTGAAGCCGGCGTTGGCGCTGCCGGCGATGTTTATATTGAAGCCGTAATCGTTCTTCTTTTTGGGAGCATCCAGGCTGGGACAGTGAAAGACCTCGTCGTCTTTGATATATCCTTCGTAAAGTATCTGATCCCAGTTCTGCGACGGTATCCATGTTTCATCGTAGTCCTGTAAATACATCAGGCAGGCTGCGCCCAATTGCTTGAGGTTGCTCTGACAGGTAGCCTTACGGCCGCTCTCTCTGGCCGAGCCCAGGACAGGCATCAATATAGCTGCCAGCATAGATATGATGGCTATTACTACGAGAAGTTCCACCAGTGTAAAGCCTTTTTTCGTTTTCTTCTGTATGCACCTCATAAGTTACACCCTCCGTAATAATTTTTTGTCGATTAGCTTTTGTTCGGTTGTTCTGATATTTTCAAGAATACATTACTAGCAATCGCTTGTCAGGTGCCGGATAAACCACCAGCGGTGGCCTATAAACCACCATTTGGTGGCCTGTACGTCACCACAGGGATGTAACGTTGAGGCAGGTACAAGCGTATTATATATATGCCATCATGAAAGCCGACATCTTCTATAGGGGGGTACTCAATGAAAGGAGGCGATCTTATATCAGCTTGCGATTTCAGTATTACCTTATTGCTTTACATCGGTCGGATATTGAAAGGAGTAAGTATAGATGAGTAACCCTACACACAAAAGTTACAGTGACAATGAGATCCAGGCCCTTATCGGGAAGAACGTGCAGCGACATAGAGAAAAGCAGGGTTTGACCCTGAGAGAGATGGCTGAGGCATTAGGCCTGACAGATCATTCCGGTCTGGTCAAAATAGAGAACGGCAATGAGAACATCACCGTGCAGCGTTTATGCTCTTTAGCCGAAGTATTCAAAGTGCCTGCCCACGCCCTGCTGATGTCTGACGACCACAGGGATAAAGCATGCTGTGAAAATTGCGATCCTTTAGCAGCGTTAATGCAGCAGAGCCATCGAACCTTGAGAGTTGCCAAAGTCAGCATCGAACTCACCGAAACCGCTTCAGCGGAGAGCGAGTAATCTGTCAAAAGCACCGGGCGGTGACCTATTAAGCACCGCCCGGTGTCCAGTAAACCACCATTTGGTGCCGTATAAACCACCAACGGTGGCTTATCCGGCACCTGACAATAAAGTATGGATATAGTAACCTTTCCCCGTAAGTTGTTATTTGGGGAGAGGACGATGCTTTACAAGTTTACCAGGCTTCTTATATCCGCGCTTCTCTTTTTCTACATTACACCGGTATCTACCGCCTTTGCCGGGATGGAAGACGGTATCTCACTGGATGTCAAAGGCATGAAGGTCGATGAAGTGGTCAGAGTGCTGGCTGCCGACAGCGATGCCAATATAATAATCGGCGATGGTGTCGACGGCAAGGTCACGCTGGCCGTTAAGGATATGTCATTGGAGGAGATCCTTGATCTTATCATCCAATCCGTGCCCTCTCTGACATGGGTGAAGAAGGAGAAGCCGCACCAGGTATATGAGATCAAGGTTGCCGGCGATATGGAATTCTATCGTCTCAAGTATGCCAAAATGGAGGATGTCGGCGCTTTGCTGGGTTTTTTCGTAGCCCGTAACGACGAGGCCATGCGCAACATTGCCAACGTAGCCAACAATCTCAGCGCCAGTCTGGGGAATATGTCCACGTCCAGGAACAATAGCAACTCTACTGCAAATACAGGCAATAACAACGCTACCGGAAACAATGCTCTGCCGGGAACTTTGTTGACGGGAACAGCCTTGCCGGGCGGTAATGCCGCATCGGAGACCTCTTCCGCCGCTTCCGGCGGATCGTCTCTGGCCTCTATTCTGGATGGTGTCCAGTTAAA
>JAQVUQ010000496.1 GCA_028699365.1 bacterium
ACCTGCCGCGTCCGGTCTATATACTCAGGTAAAAGCCGTAAATTCGAGGATTTCCAGATCCAGAGGTTTATGACATCCAGGAAGGGAAGGTAAGGCTTGAACTCCTTATGCAGATTCTCGGCGTATACTACCATAGCCAGTTTCATGGCAGGATTATAAGAGCGCAATGCATCACGAACAGCCTTTACTCTCTCTACCGGCAGCTTCTCTACATGGACACTGAAATCATCGACCAGCCCGCCTTCTATAGCCGGATAAGACAACGACAGCTTACTGATTATCCTGGCATCATCCAGGTCGGGATGGCAAAGCTGACCCTCTTCTCCCTGGGCAACCTCTTCCCGGTCCTTTATAATTTCATCATAGCCTGCGGCACAGCCCTTCACCTGGCAGTAGATCCGGCTGCAAGGAGAGATCGGGTTGAGCATCTCTTCGTTATTAGGCCCGTAAACGTAGACCGCACTTTGAGCATGGAAATAGTCTACCGCCTTGATAAGACAATCTTTCTCCATGCTCCCCCCCCACCATTTGACGGGACCGCCCCAGATCCATACATTTTCATTGGCCTGCCACATATCAACTGCTCCTCCTTAATAAATCCTTGAATAATTCTGCTGTTTCAGCCGGCAATGTCATCTCCGAATATATCCAGCGCATTGCGGTAGAGGATACGCTCCTTTGCCACCCGACCTATATCAGCCTGCATGACGGCCTCTACGGCAAACCGGCATTGCAGCGGTCCCTGCAGCGGCATATCCGTCCCGAACAGCAGCCTGTCCGCCCCGGCTATCCCGACTATATCCGGCACCACCATGGGATAGACATATACCAGATAGTGAGCTATATCCGCCCAGACATTGGGCAGGCCGTATCCGGCCATCTTCTCCAGCCCGCTGTAGTTGGGGTAATAGGGGTAAAGCCCGTTCTGATATATGCCGGCACAGTGTGCCAGGATGAATTTGGTATCCGGAAAATCCGCGGCTATGCGGCAGATGGATTCTGCCGTGCTGAAGGCCGTGCCGGGCATGCAGGAGACGTGGCAGAGAATTACCTTTGCCGTAGCGGCTATCTTTTCCACCGTCCGGTAAAAGAGCGGAGATTCCGTGCTGTAGCCGTGATAGTCCGGATGCAGCTTGCAGCCCACCATTCTTGGATGCCCCAATATCTCCGGCAGACTTTCCAGCGTTGACGGTAAAAGAGGATTTACCACTGCATAACCCCGCAGACTCTCATACTTGTCTATCGCCTCCATTACCTCGCGGTTGCCTGCCTCCACATCATACTGCAGAGCCATAGCTGAGGAGACCACCACCCGGCTTATGCCGGATTGAACGGCAATATCATGCACCATCGCCGCATCACCGGCCCAGCCGGGATGGATGTTTATATTTCCGATATGTCCGTGTATATCTATGACTTTCATAGCTATCCTGTCACTTCCTGTCAAATCCTTATCAATGTCCGCGACAGGTTGGAGAATTGCTCAACGCCGTTCTGCTTTATGAGCACGCCGTCTTCCAGTCGCACACCGTAGCCGTCACCCTGCAGAAAAGTGTCGACGCTGAAGAACATACCTTCCCGAAGATCCCAGGTGGAATTGCTCTCCATCCACGGGGCTTCGCATTCCATCAACCCCGTGCCGTGGCACGGCCCGTAGAGGATGAAATCGCCGTACCCCCTGCCCTTCAGGAAGATGTCTCTCTTTCGGGTTACCTCCCTGGCGCTTATACCTGCTCTCAGACTGTCTATGACCAGATTCTCGGCTTCCACGGCCACACTGATTACATCTTCATAGCGCTTCTCCGCCCGGCCCAGAATTATGCCCCGGCCGATGCTGGAGCAGTAGCCGTCTACACGGGCTCCGATGCAGACCTGGATAATCTCTCCCGGCCCGATCTTGCGCTCCGTAGGACGGCTGATGGCCTGGTTGGAGTTGGACCCTGAGCAGCACCAGACCGGAAAGGCCGTAGCTTCGGCTCCCGCCTTGAGCATGGCATATTCGGCTTCGGCTACCACCTCGATCTCATTCAGCCCCGGTCGTATATTGTCCAGCACCGCTTTCAGCCCTGTCTCCGTTATCCTGTACGCCCTCCGCATAACCTCTATTTCTGCCGGACTCTTTACCGAGCGCATATCCTGCAATAGCTTGTCGACATTGACTATCTCCCGCCATTTCATGGCGGTTTCAAGCTCCAGAGCTACCGGGAAAGGCATGATAGAGAAACCTGCCACTCCCAGCCTCTTTATCGGCACGGTAGAAAATTCCGCCAGTACATCTTCAAAGCTGTGCAGGGCCGTGCCGGGGTACCTGGGCTGAGAGGACTCCCGGAAAGAGAGTAGCCGGCAGATATTCCCGATCCTTGAACGCGCTGTCGCAAAGGTCAGGCTCTCCGGACCTATAAGCAGGGCCGGCTCCCCTTCTGCCGGAACGAAGACAGCACCGCATTCAAAGGATGGCCAGTAATCCGAAAGATAACGCAGATTGGCCGGCTCCGCTTCGCTGCCGAACACCAGCACGGCATCAAGACCGTTCTTCCGGCATAGCTCCTGCACGGCCTGCAGACGATTGGTAAATTCCTCGTTTTTCAGTGAACCCAACTGTTGTGCCTCCGTTTCTCTATTCCAGTACGAATGTCTTGAACATGGCCGGATCCTTGCTGCCGATAATGCCACGCGTCAGGGACATCCAATAGGACCAGCCTCCTTTAGGAATCTCAACATCCATGTAAGCGAAGTTGCAGGCAAAAGCACTGCCCGGCTTGCACGTAAGGGGCTTGATGCAA
>JAQVUQ010000497.1 GCA_028699365.1 bacterium
CATCATTCCCATAGCCTCAAAGAACTTCTCCGGAGGCAGACCATTTACGGCCAAATCCAAATCAGAATCAGGGCGTTCCGTTCCATGGCCGGCAGAGCCGAATATAAAAACCTCCCTTGCCCCTGCCTCCCGCAGAATCTTTACAGCCGTCTCAACATCCCTCTTTATTTCCGGGTTCATGTACATACCACCTTGGCAGTTAGCAAACTGTTATTTTTGCCATTTACTTTCATGCTTAATTTACATATAATATTAAGCATGAAAGTAAATATTTAGTCTTTTATATGGAAGTGCACATGATGAATTATTATGAACAAACAATCATGGAAATGGCGAATGCAAACCAGGGGCTAGTCACTTCGTTGCAAGTCACCCAAAAGAATATACCTCAACTTTACCTGAAGCGTTTAGTTGATAAAAATCTCCTTGAAAAAGTCGACAGAGGTATTTATATCTGTCCCACCACTTTTGAGGATGAAATATTTAATCTTCAAAATAGATTTACAAAGGGCATTTTTTCTCATGAAACCGCTTTGTTTTTACTCGATTTAACAGATCGTACACCTATTAGATATACCATGACTTTCCCTGCCGGCTACAATGCGACTACTGCAAAAACGAAAAACATTATTGCCTGTTTTTCGATCAAAGACCGCTATGAAGTAGGGCTTACTACTCTGCCTACGCCTAACGGGTTTAATGTGCGCGCCTATAATGCAGAACGCACACTTTGTGACCTGTTACAGAAAAGAAGTCACACAGATATACAGTTACTGATCGAAGCATTTAAAAGATACATACAAAAAAGTCAAAAGGATATCCCGCTCTTATCAAAATATGCGCAACTATTTCAGGTAGAAAAACGGCTCAGGCCATATCTGGAGGTTCTCATATGAAAAACGCAACACAGCTTAAAGCCTTGATCAAAAACAGTTCTTCATCAGAAGTTATGGAGCGACGATAGAGCGGTTTTTGTCAAGAGTGTAGACCTGACCCCCAACGTTCCCCTTTTGCTTTCCAGATTGAAATAGACAAAAGTTATTGACAGTATCCATTTCTTACAGTAAACTTCAAATAGTAGGTATGCGCGGGAGATCCTCTGGTCGTCCGAAAGGGTGGCAGCCCCAAGTGGGTGGGATCCTGAGGCCCGGGACCTACTTTTTTATTTGGTTTATTGGTAATGGTCACGTATCCAAGTCGGCGTCCTACCTTTGTTAATAATCCTCTCAATTTCCTGAGGCCAGAATTTCAGTCCGTACCCGATATAACGGCCGTTATGATTATACGTTACTGGCGATAAAATTCTGGCATATCTATCCTCTGTATAGCCGTATTGGCTTTTCTCGACTGCATAATAAAGACTACTCGCAACAGCATCTGCGATTTGCAGGCCCATCATTCTACCCGGCTGGCATGAGACTATTCTGGCCTCATCTATGACAGACCAATCTATACTTGATGTAGCCCTGGAAGAGGATTGTTCCTTAAACAAGCAAAGATATTCTCTGAAATTCTTATAGGCTATTTCGGCTTTGTTTGAGAAGCAAATCTCAGCGCAGCCGTTGCCAATATCGTGTTTTGTTTTATGATCTCTACAATACCATGAAACTCTTTCCAAGAGATATCTTGACGTATAAAAGTATAGCCTGGCATTCTTTCTGAATTTTTCAGGCTCGGAGAGCGCAGGCTTATATACCATTACAGATACAACCTTCAGATTTGCTCCTGCTATGTGATCAACAAGAGGGAGACGATGCTCATGCCTTAAATCTCTAAAATGAAGAGGCTTTCTGAGCGGCTTATTCAAGAGGGCGCGAACGTCGTCTATTAGCTTTACCGTTTCCATATCTTGAGCCTTGCGGGTTATAACAGCAGAAACGACAAACCATTTTGAACTACCATTATCGAAGCTAAAGCCCTCGTCGCCAGATTCATCTATATAGACCCTGAAGGTAGGGATATTGTTGAATACTTCCACTCATATTCTCCTAACCCGGACAAGCCGGAATTAAAAGTTGAAATTTTTAATCCTTCATCAAAAGTTGTGGAGCGACGATAGAGCGGTTTTTGTCATTTTTCTGTCAAGAGTGTAGACCTGACCCCATAAAGTTCTTCTCAAAGTGCCAGGCATCACGGCACATCTCCAGCAAGCCTCGTTTTGCCATCCAACCTAATTCCCTTTTGGCTTTGGAAGCATCGGCATAACATTCCGCAATATCTCCAGGTCTTCTGGCAACTATCTCATACGACAACTTCATACCGTTGGCATCTTCAAACGCCTTGACTAACTGCAGAACGCTGGTCCCCTGGCCTGTGCCAAGGTTATATACATGCACTCCGCCAGTCAAATTGCTCAAAGCCGCTACATGTCCCTCGGCCAGGTCCATGACATGAATATAGTCTCTGACACCTGTGCCGTCAACTGTAGGATAATCATCGCCAAAAATCCTGAGTTTATCCAGCTTGCCTTTGGCCACCTGAGTAATATAAGGCATGAGATTGTTGGGAATACCGTCGGGCGCATCACCGATCAGGCCGCTCTCATGAGCCCCAACCGGATTAAAATATCTGAGTAAGGCCACCGACCAATCCGGGTTGGCTTTGGCAGCATCGATCAGGATGCGCTCACACACAGCTTTTGTTTCACCGTAAGGATTTGTGGCAGGCAACAAAGGCATGGATTCCACAAAGGGAACTTCATTGTCTCCGTACACCGTGGCCGATGAGCTGAATACAAAACGTTTTACACCGTATCGCTGACATGCTTCAGCCAGAACAATGG
>JAQVUQ010000049.1 GCA_028699365.1 bacterium
CTTTGATCTGTTCTACCAGCAGGGCAATATCATCCTCGGGATGCACCGTTCCCGAGAGTTCGTCCGCCTTTCTTTTGGCAAGGCTTAGGAGGAGTTCTCCCAGATGCTTCATGATACTTTCCGCTTCGGGACCGGGTAACCTGGCCTCTTTTTCCATGGCGTCGCTCAGCGTCAGAATGAGCCTGTCGGCTTTAAAAGCGAAAGCGTGCGGGTATCGGACAGTCGCTATATCACCGGATATGGCGAATATCCCGGAGTAACCCATCTTGTTGCAAAAGAGGCGAAAGGCGCTTCCGGAAGGCAGGAAGGCCAGCATTCCGGGTTTCAGGTAGTAAAGATGTTCTCCGGTTTCCATGCAAAGCTCGCCGTCGTTGACGAAGATTACTTGCAAGCTGTCGTAAGAATCCGTGCTGAAACTATACCCTATGGGCATACTCTTGCGCCCATAGCAAATTCGTCCTGGTGTTCTCATGTCCTGATTTTACACTTTTTAGTCCTGTATTTGCAATAAATTCATCATTTTAGTGTATAAAATAATAAATAAGCGGATAAGGGTCCCAGTCCCCCGAAGAATACCATTATATGTGAGGCATGCCTGATGGAAATGACTCTGCGTGAAAGATACAGCAAAATGATGAACTTTGAAAGGCCGGATAAGCCGTTTATCTGGACCTTCCCGATACGCAAAGCCACCATGGACGAGTGGTTGAAACAGGGACATCCGGAAGGGGTACGGACGGAAGAGCTGCTGGGCTATGACTGGTTTGACAGTTTACCTTTGGTTACCGGACACTGGCCCCGTTTCGAGAGGGTGATAGTGGAGGAGAAGGACGGGCATATCACCTATTATGACGAGGAGGGTGCCCTGAAGATAGAGGGAGTAGATGCTCAGGGCAGCGGCTTTGTCACCCGCAAGTGGCTGAAGTTCCCGGTCGAGAACCGGGAGGACTTCATCAGGATGAAAGAGGAGAGATATAATCCCGAAGATATGAACAGAAGGGTGGAAGGGTTTGACGAAGCCATAGCCAGATCGCATACCGGCAACCGTCCTTTTATGGTCGTTATACAAGGCTTTTACTGGACTATGCGCCAGTGGCTGGGCTTTGAGAACCTGTCGATGGCTTTCTACGATATGCCGGATCTGATAGACGAGATGATGGATTTCATCCTGGAGTATAACGTCAGGCTTCTGGAGAAGCACCTCAAGGGGGCCAGAGTGGATTGCCTTATGATAAACGAGGATATGGCCTACAAGACGGCCATGATGGTTTCACCGTCCATATTCAGAGAGAAATTCATTCCCCGCTATCGCGAGCTGGCGAATGCGGCCAGGGAGAACGGTGTCGACTTAGTCTTTACCGATAGTGACGGGCACGTTAAGGAACTGGTGCCTCTGCTGGCTGAGGCCGGGGTGGAGGGCCTGAGTCCGGTGGAGATAGCCTCGGAACAGCGTCTTGAAGATCTGGCGGATGCCAACCCGGGGTTCCGTTTCCTGGGAGGTCTGGACAAGCGGGTTCTGAGTCGCACCAAAGCTGATGTGGAGAGGGAAGTCGTCTCCAAAGCCAAATATATGTACAACCGGGGTGGCTGGATACCGGCGGTGGATCACGCCGTGCCGGCTGATGCCAAGTTAGAAAACTTCAAATATATGATCGAATTAGTGAAGGAATGCTGGTAGGGGTTAAAAGCTCATATAAAACGCAGTATCCTCTTTCTTATTTGTTGGGAAAGCTTGATATAAAGAGCGGTTGTCCGGAATAAACGGAAAGGACGACAAATACTACGCCTATTAGCAGGAGGATTATAAGTGTTCCTATTGCACGGGTGTTGTTTCTCATAAAGTAAAGGGCGTGCGATACAGTATGTGGAATGTGTTCAGGGTCACTGATTCCGCGAGCGTATAGTACGGAGCGAATGAGCAGGAAAACCTCGTCATCCTTATGATCAAAGGAAAGATTATTATATATTTCCAGCAGTTCCTCTGTGCTCATGGCCTCGAGTTCATTTCGAACATTCTTATTGCTGTTTAGAAGCACGGCATACCTCCTGTAGTCTTGATTAACGCTACTTCTCTGCCCAGGTGACTTATTCCTTCCCGGCAGCTTATATCATCTGCTGTAATATGCTATAAATAGGCTGTAAGTAATCAGGGGGAGGCTTTACCTATGCTTATGATAGAAGAGAGTACTGCCGGACTGGTATTATCCGGCAGTTGTTGTAATTATCCGTTGAACGTCGAATTGCGCCTTGAAACAGGGGGAGCAGCGGTTCTTATGCGACCTGGCGCGGACGGGTCCGTATGGCGGGATGAGTCGGGCGATTGGCAGGCGAGGCTGACCGTATCGCAGATAAGCCCATCAATGTTGAGATTGGAGATGCGTCTGTGTTCGGTTGGTACGCTTCGGCATCTGGATTGCTGTTACCTTGAAATGCGGGGGGACGGCTGCGATTTTCCGGCCGTGGGCTCCAGGATGCTTATCGTCTCTTCACCCGATATGATCCATGAGAGAGTAGCTGTCTTAGGCGGCGCCGGGCAGAATAACAATGAGGAGTTGCTCTCAAGATTTGCTACGGTTGTTATCGATGCGGATAGCAGGTCGGCAATGCTCGCAGGTATCGGAGGGCCAACCTCGGATTTCTCGCTCTTTACTGTGCGGGAGGGCGTACTCAGGGCCGGCTGTGAGGTGGGAAGACCGGTTGATGAGGTCACTTTCCCTCTGGTTGTCGGCATAGGAGATGATCCGTTGTTGCTGCTGGAAGAGTACGGGGATTATCTGCGTGATGCTGCCGCCTGTCGTCCTGGTCCGGTGCCTGTAGGCTGGAACACCTGGGATTATTATATGGGCGCTGTATCGATGGATGATCTGCGGCAGGAAATGCAGGCCATCAGGGAATCGCCTTTTGGCGACAGGGTAGAATATATCACTATCGATATGGGATGGGAGAACCAGTGGGGCGATTGGCGCATGAACCGCAAATTTCCTTCTTCTTTCAGGGAAGTTGCCGATGAGATAAAAGGCTACGGTTTCACGCCCGGGATATGGGTGGCTCCGTTGCAGGTCAGTGTGTACGCTCCGCTGGCACGGCATCGTCCGGATTTACTCGTCCATGATGCCGACGGGCAGATGGTGGTCTCCAATGTCTCTCCTTTTGGGCTGATGGCTATGCTGGACCTGACTCTGCCTGAGGTTCAGAAGCATCTGCACTATCTCTTCAGCAGCATGCGTGAAGCAGGCTTCTCTCTGTTTAAGATAGATTATCTCTATCCTGATTACATAAACCTGATGCCGAGCCCGTCCGACGGCAGTACGGGCAAGGCCGGGGTAATACGGAAATGCCTGGAAGTTATTCGCGAGGCCATAGGAGACGAGGCGCACCTGTTATGCTGCGGCACGCCGCCTGAGTGCTCTCTGGGTCTGGCGGACAGCAACAGGGCAACTACGGATATTCATAATTTCTGGGGACATATTCGCCACAATACCAGGCAACTGGCGGTGCGTTACTGGATGAACGGCAGGCTCTGGGTCAACGATCCGGACTTTGCCATAGTCCGTTCCGCTGCCACTTCATCCGATCCGCATCTTAACGGGTATTACAAGAGAAGGCCGCTGCTGGATTATGATGATTTCTGGATGGCCGGCCCGGAAGCGACACCGGATGAGTTGAAGGTCTGGCTGACGATGGTTTATCTGAGCGCCGGCTCGGTTTTCTTCAGTGATTCCTTCTGCCGCCTAAACGACAAGGGAATGGAGACGTTGGGAAGGTTGCTGCCGGGCTTGCCTGAACCGGCCAGGCCTGTCGATCTGTTTGAGAACGATCCACCACGCTTCTGGTCGGCCGATTGCGGGCATGGCCGGGTTCTGGGCATATTCAACTGGGATGATGTGGATTGCCGGCTGGAGATACCGGCGCATCTGAGAATATCCGGTACGGCAACGGATTTCTGGACCGGTGAAAAGATGGAAATACCGGGAGAGGTATCACTTCCGCCCCGGTCAGTCTGTCTCCTTGTCCTTGATAGCTGAGCCGGCAGTCTCATCGCTTATGCTGACCCGGGCTCCCGCTTCTGAGTGATCCAGCTTGGCTTCCAGAGCACGGCGGCGCACTTCGTCGTGATCGCTGCCGCGACGGAGCATGGCTGTAAAAAATAACAACACGATCGCTGCTATGAGGCAGCCGGCTATTGTATTCTGCATGCTGAACCTCCCACGGTCTATTATTCTGCAGCAGCGATCCAAATCCCTCTCTTCTCTGAGTCATAGATACCCCCGGACTGCCTTGATCAATCCTGCGACCATGCCGAGTTTGCCTTCGTACACTTATGGGTATGACATGATGTAAGTCATATCTCGTGATGAGATATGGAGGAGAATACCCGATGCTGGATATCCATCTCGCTGATCCGCAGACTGAGCGCTTTATCAGAGAAGTGGTTAACGATTTCACCAAACTCGATATAGTGCTGTTCTTCAGCCGAAACCGGGGGCATGAGGCACCGATTGATGAGATAGCCCGCTATACGGGAAGAAGCGGTGCTGATATAGAAAAGGCGCTTGCCTTTCTGGAAGATTCCGGCTTGATTGTGACCGTTCGCGAGATGGAAAAATTGTACGGATTGAGCGACGATGCTTCCATCCGTGCAAGAGTAGAGGATCTGCTGAGACTATACGATAACATAACCGAACGCCTGAAAATAATCTCCATTCTGATTCAAACATCGGAATTTTCTCAATAAATAGGATTCCATGCATTTATGTAGAATTAAGCTCATATAGAGCTTTTCAGGCACGGTGGTTGTTGGCTGTACCTGGCAGACATTATCGGGGGATAGGCGTATGAGTGACAGAGATAGAATTCTGGTAGTTGACGACGAAAGGCATATCTGTAATTTGCTCAGCGAGGTCCTTACCGACGAGGGCTTTCAGGTGGAGACGGCCTGCGACGGCAATGCGGCAATTAAGCTGCTTCAGGAAAAGAGCTTCGATCTTCTCATGACAGACATCAAGATGCCTTCCATGGACGGGATATCGCTGTCCCGGTGGGTGGATAAGAATTGCGACCTGCCGGTGATAATCCTGACGGGCTATCCCAGCGAGGAAACCAGCATGGAAGCTCTTCGCAGCGGTGTCGCCGATTATCTGGTGAAACCCTTTGATATCAACCAGATCGTTCTGGTTATCCGTCGTACTCTCAACCGCAGCCGGTTGCGTGCTCAGGCCAGAAGGCTGAACGATGCTCTGGACAATGAGATGTCCAGGCTTGCAGGCCCGGAGGCCGATGCCGCTTCCGGTCACTTGCTGGACATAGTGAAACAGGTGTCAGGCAGGGTTAAGAGCATCTCCGCGGGCAGTATGGCTTCTCTATCGGTAAGCACGACGCCGGGATTGCTCTCTTTGCTCAAAGACAACGCATCTCTTCTGGGTATAAAGGGCGCGCTGCTTATGCAAAGGGGCCGGGAGGAGTTTGTGCCTGTGGAGAGTTTCGGTCTCAGTGATAAATATACATCCGTCTCCTCGTTCACCGATGAGATTTACCTGGCGGCCCAGGCCGGCCAGAGGGGCGGGGAGGTCGTAATGCGGGATCTGGCGCAGTGCGGCAATATGATTCACCGGGATCTTCTTTTGCGGGAGGGAGTAGGTTCTGTATACTGCTATCAATTGGGATCACCGCAGTGTCGCTGCGGCGCCGGGGTGGTTTACGGCAGTGGATCCAACTCTCTTCAGGGGACTGTCAAGCGGGTGATCTATCTTCTGCTGGAGCAGGCAGGTCTGGAGATGCGTCAACGGGAGTATCTCAGCCAGCTCAATGCCGTTTGATTTGAACTTGTAACCGACCCTTTCCCATGCTATAATGCTGGTAATTTATTTCGTCCGGGGAAGGATGTTCGTATGACTCTGTCGGGGTGGCTGTGGCAGCTCTTCGAACAGTGCGGTATAGTCGACATCTACCTCTTATACAAGGATGTAACCGGCTTATAGGGGCTTGGACCGGAGAAAGCCGATGATTGAAAAGAGGTCGTTTTTTAAATGGGGTTTACGACTGTACTCTGATAGATAATGAAACCGTGAAGTCTGGGACAGGCTTTTAAGGGTAGTCTACGCTCTTCCAGGGTGTAGGCTTTTTTTTGGTTTAAGGGGGAATTCCGAATGATTAGAGATGATCTGTTGCGTCTGGAAAGCGAAGCTCACCGGCGCTTGTCCGAAGTCAGGTCTCCGGCTGAGTTGGACGAGGTGCGCCGGGCGTATCTGGGGAAGAAAGGCTCCGTTACTCAAATGCTCAAGGGCCTGGCCTCAGTTGCTCCTGAAGACAGGCCGGCTGCAGGACAGGCCATAAACGATCTCAAGAACAGAGTGTCGGCGGAGGCTGATGCGGTCATGCTTCGCCTGGAAACAGAGGCGGAGCGGATACGTCTTGAGGCTGAGCGCCTTGACGTCACTCTGCCGGGAAGAGGCCCGGCTCCGGGACGCAGGCATCCGTT
Source organism: bacterium (assembly GCA_028699365.1). Classification (GTDB taxonomy): domain Bacteria; phylum UBP13; class UBA5359; order UBA5359; family UBA5359; genus UBA5359. The sequence continues at coordinate 6,479 of JAQVUQ010000049.1, forward strand.
GACAAAGATAATGGATGAAATCAAGGGCATCTTCATGGGGCTGGGGTTTCAGATTGCCGAAGGCCCGGAAGTGGAAACGGATTATTATAACTTTGAAGCCTTGAACATGCCGTCCGATCACCCGGCCCGTGATACTCAGGATTCCTTCTATATCAGCGATAACGTTCTGCTCAGGACGCATACCTCTCCGGTGCAGATACGATATATGGAGGCCGGTAAACCGTCTTTTCGTGCCATAATGCCGGGACGCACCTATCGCCGGGACGCCGTCACCAGCCGGCATTCTCCTATCTTTCATCAGGTGGAGGGCCTGGTGATAGACCGCAACGTAACCTTCACCGATCTTAAGGGCACTTTGACGGCCTTTTCTCAGCGCATGTTCGGGCAGGATACCAGAATGCGCTTCAGGCCGGACTTTTTCCCGTTCACAGAGCCCAGTGCAGAGATAGCCATAAGCTGTTTTGTCTGCAAGGGAAAGGGCTGCCGCCTCTGTTCCGGCAGCGGCTGGCTGGAGATACTTGGGGCCGGCATGGTCCATCCCCGAGTAATCGCCAACGCCGGTCACGATCCGGAAGAGTGGCAGGGCTTTGCCTTCGGCATGGGTGTGGAGCGCATAGCTCTGCTTAAATACGGCATAGACGACATCCGATATTTCTTTGAGAACGATCTGCGGTTTTTGAAGCAGCTTTGAGAGACAGGCACAAAGAAGGTAGATTCCGAAAATAAAGCAAAAACAGCAGGCTGAAGAACTTTGTGCCTTTGTGCCTTAGTGCCTTTGTGCCTGACATTCAGGGAGGCTAGAAACAAATGAAAGCACCGCTTATGTGGTTGAGCGATCTGGTCAGGATCGATATAGAGCCGGCTGAGCTGGCGGATAAACTTACTATGGCAGGACTGGAAGTCGGTAAAGTGGAAACCGGCGAATGGGGTGCGGTCTTCGATGCGGAGATCACCTCCAATCGCGGTGACTGCCTCAGCATGCTGGGCCTGGCCCGGGAGATATCGGCCCTGCTGGATACGGAGATCAAACAGCCTCTGTCGGAAGTGACGGACGGAGAGGATAAAGGCTGGGCCCGGGTGGAGGTGCGCGATTACGATCTGTGCCCGCGCTATGCCGCCAGGGTTGTAGACGGCATAAAGATAGCGTCGTCTCCGGAATGGGTGCAGAATCGCCTGATTGCCGCCGGTATGCGCCCTATCAATAACGTGGTGGATGCCACCAATTACGTCATGCTGGAGCTTGGACAACCTCTTCACGCCTTCGATTACACGGAACTCAATGAGGGACGTATAATCGTGCGCCGGGCCGAACCGGGAGAGGTTATGATAAGCATCGACGGGATGGAAAGGGAACTTGACCCGCAGATGCTGGTTATTGCCGACGCTGAGCAGCCGGTAGCTGTGGCCGGGGTTATGGGCGGAGCGGAGAGTGAGGTGTCCGATAAGACAGAGACCATCCTTCTGGAATCGGCCATCTTCAAGCCGGGGTCCGTCCGGCGCACCTCCAAGCGTCTGGGACTGTCCACCGAGGCCTCCTACCGGTTCGAGAGAGGGGTGGATCCCGATGGCGTGCGCCGTGCTCTGGATCGCGTTACGGCCCTGATACTGGAGATGATCCCCGGTGCCGTAGTCAGGGATACGGCCGATATATATCCGCAGCCGGTGCTGCCGCAACGCATCACCCTGAGAGGCAGCAAGGTCAATTCCCTGCTGGGCTCGGATCTCAGCTTGCCGGTCATGGCCTCTCTGCTGAGGCGCCTGCACTTTGGCGTGATCGAGAATGACGATAGTCTGGAAGTTACCGTTCCCACTTACCGTCGGGATGTATCCATCGAGGTGGATCTGGTGGAGGAGATAGCTCGTCTTTACGGCTACAACAACTTTGAGGATACCTTGCCCGGAGGACTCTGCCTGCCGGGAGGCAAGAACCGGAAACAACTGTTTGAGGACCTGGTCCGCGATGTTCTCACCGGCTGCAGCCTGGATGAGGCGGTATGCTTCAGCCTGACCGATAAATCATTCCCCGATCGCCTGCTGTTGCCGCCCGGGGATGACCTGCGCCGCACGGTTGAGATCAGCAATCCTCTGACGGAAGATCTGGCGGTTATGCGCACCACTCTGGCCGATGGGCTGTTATCGGTGGTAAAGCGTAATCTGAGCGTCAAGGAGAACGATGTAGCCGTCTTCGAATTGGGGCGGGTCTTCCTGGCAATAGAGGGAAAAGACCTGCCGGAAGAGAAGAGTATGGTAGGAATAGCCGTCAGGGGCAACCTGTGGCAAAACAGGTGGAACGTGCCTTCGGAAGTCGTGACGGCGGATTTCTATCAATTGAAATGGATGGTGGAGAAGCTGCTGGCAGCCTGCGGGCTCGAGGATGTATGCTTTGCCGCCGAGGCCACTCCGTGGCTGCATCCCGGCAGGAGCGCCGTAGTTACCGCCGGCGGCCGCAAGCTGGGGTATATCGGGGAAGTGCATCCCCGTGCAGCGGCGGCATACGATATCTCCGGTCCGGCTTACCTGGCGGAACTGGACTTCGATCTGCTGGCGGAGGCCGGGCGGCTGGAAAGGTTTTACTGCTCCGTGCCGCGTTTCCCGGCGGTGGAGCGTGATATGGCCTTGCTTGTATCCGAGGAAGTTACCTCTGCGGAAGTAGACGGGATAATCCGGGAAATGGCCGGGGAACTGATCGAGAGAGTGGTATTTTTCGATCTTTATCGCGGCAGCCAGTTGCCTGAGGGCATGAAGAGCCTGGCCTATTCGATATATTACCGCAGTCCGGAGCGGACGTTGACCGACGAAGAGGTCAATGCCGTCCAGGAGCGGATTACTACGGCATTGGAAGAACGTTTGTCGGCTCAGTTACGTCGTTAGCGGAGTTGATTTTATGAAGTTCATGGATATATCAATGGTTGTCCTGCTGGTGTCTTTTATTATACTGGAATCCAAGCGGGGCTTTGCCATGACCATGATCGATTTCTTCGGCACCATAGCAGCTATCAAATTCACGTGGCTGCTTTATCCCAGGCTGCAGGCCTCGATGGCGGAGTGGTTTCACCTGACGCCGCAGGGGGGCAGCCTGGCTGCCTGTGCGGCTCTCTTTACCCTCTTCATACTGGTCGTCTTCGTTGCCAGCAAGGTATTCTACGATATGACGCAGCTCTCGCTGGGGGAGGGTATAGATTCCCTGTTTGCGGTGTTTCTGGGCATCGGCGTGGGCATAGCCATTCTGCACGGATATCTGGCCATGATCAATCAATTCGGGAGTATCGAATGGCAGTTAATAATCAGGGAATCCGCCATTTCCAGCGAGATTTTACATTACTATTCGTATCAGAACATAACGAGATTCCTGCTGAACATAGGGTCTTAGAGGGTTGGGGTCCGTTTGTATGTCAGGCACCCGCCTTCGCTCTGCGAGCTACGGCGCGGCAAGCCCGTCTTCGCCTGGAGGTTTCGTTGTGGCAAGCATGAAGGGAAAGCCTCTTCAGATGGGATTCTATAATGGATCTACACCTGATATAGCTGTATCCCTGCTGGGTAAAGTTCTGTTGCATATCGTTGACGGTAATATCCTGTCCGGGCGTATCGTGGAGACCGAGGCTTACCTGTCGCAGGGTGATCCCGCCTGCCATGCCGCCCGGGGTATGACGCCGCGCAATCGGCCCATGTTCGGACCGCCTGGAAGGGCATATGTCTATTTTATCTACGGCAACCATTTCTGTTTCAATATAACGACGGCGCCCGAGGGTGTCGGAGAAGCGGTTCTGATAAGAGCGCTGGAGCCTGTGTCCGGCCGGGAAGAGATGTCCGCTCGTAGAAACACCTCCGACGGACGGCTGCTCTGCAGCGGCCCCGGGCGACTCTGCCAGGCGCTGGGCATAGATAGAAGTTGCAACCAGGCCGATCTGTCGAGCGGCAGCCTCTTGCTTCTTGATGACGGCTGCATTTATGATGATATCGTCGCCGTTCCCAGAATAGGTATAAAAACGGCAGCCGACCTGCCGCTGCGCTTCTATCCGGCAGGTAATCAGTTTGTATCGAGGCGAACCTGAATGATAATACTAATGCCGCTGGATGACCGTCCCTGCAATACGGATCGTCCGGCCGGACTCTCTTCCCTTGCCGGCACCGATCTGCTGCTGCCGCCCTGGGATCTGCTGGGCTGTTATACCCGTCCCGGCCGGGCCGATCTGCTGGGACGCTGGCTGCAGGAACAGGTGCAAAGCTGCAATACGTTTGTCATCAGCCTGGAAATGCTCCTCTACGGCGGTCTTATAGCGTCAAGAAGCCGGGATATCGACATGGAAGAAGCCGGCCGGCGCCTGCAGACGTTATACAGGCTCAAGGAGCAACGGCCGGAGATATCTCTGTCGGCTTTCGGCGTTATCCTGCGTTCCACCATTACCGTATCCAATAGCGCCGATATGGATATATGGCGATTGATGCCCCTTTATTCTGAATTGCTGGGCCGTATACGCGACGGCGAGGAAGGATTGGGACCCGAACTGCAGCGCCTGGAGGAGAGGATACCGCTTGAAATCAGGGAGCGCTACCTGGCGGTGCGTCAGAGGAATCATAGTTTGAATATGGCTGCCGTCCAGGCGGTTTCCGCCGGTGTGCTGGATTATCTTGTCCTGGGACAGGAAGATGCCACCTCGCAGGGGCTGCATCGTCTGGAGCAGGCTGAAATTATGGACAAGGTGTCCCGATCCGGCCTGTC
>JAQVUQ010000498.1 GCA_028699365.1 bacterium
AATCACCATTGCTACAGGAACCGATGGCGGCCCCAAACCCGGTGCGCTCGCCTACGAACTCTGTGAGCTTGTAGGCTGTGGCTTTACAACCCACGAGGCTATTATTGCGGCCACCCGCAATACAGCCGAGGCACTTGGCGTAGGGGAACGTCTCGGTACACTCGAAACGGGTAAACTGGCAGATTGTATCGTCGTCGACTCCGATCCCTTGGCAGACATATCCGTTCTTACGTCCCAGGAGTCCATTGTCATGGTGATCAAGGAAGGATGCGTGGAGGTAGATCGACTCACGCGAGCTTAGCCGAGTTTACGTAATAAAATGGAGGACGATAATGTTCATAGATATCCACGTTCACACCCGCCGTATTCCCGGTCCGCCAAGGGCAGGGAAGCAGGCCTATACTACTCCACAGCAACTGCTGGAGCGCTATGAAAGTATAGGCGTCAAGAGTGGTGTCATATTGCCTGGAGTAAACCCCGAATGTGTCTATGTGCCACAGTCCAACGAAGAGATACTGGAGATATGCAGAACTTATCCCGGCAGGTTTATCCCCTTCTGCAATATAGATCCGCGGGCTATGGCCAACTCTGCTACGGCTCCCCTTAATGAGTTTATGAGCTTTTATAAGGAGCAAGGTTGCAAAGGCATAGGAGAGATAGGTGCCAATTTACCGTTCAAGGACCCGTTGGTGCAGAATCTTTTCAAGCATGCTGAGGCCGAAGGCTTGCCCGTAACCTTTCATATGGCCCCCAGGCTTGGTGAGACATACGGACTTTATGACGAGCCCGGGCTGCCCCAGTTAGAGTACAGCCTGCAGAAGTATCCTCGGTTGAAGTTCCTGGGTCACTCCCAGACCTTCTGGGCAGAGATGGCCCCTCTGGAGACACCGGAGGACAGATACGGTTACCCTAAGCATCCGGTAAAGGAAGAGGGTGCAGTGCCCAAACTCATGCGCCGGTACCCCAATTTGCTTGGAGACCTATCTGCAGGCAGCGGATATAACGCATTGGCCAGAGACTTAAGCTATGCAGTGGATTTCCTAAATGAATTCCAGGATAGACTCTATTTCGGCACGGATATCTGCGCTCCGGATACTCCCGTTCCTCTGGCGGGTCTGCTACTTCGGCTGCGGGATGAGAGGAGGATAAGTATGGAAATATTTGAGAAGATTGCCTGGAGAAATGCCGCCGGGCTTTTAGGCTAAAGTCTGCATCTTCCCACCTGTGACAGAAACTGCTAATCAATGTCCGGGTTGAGCTGTTAATGAGGTTTTTTATGAGAGTGACAATATCGACTGCTGTCGGAATGATGAGTAAATTAAAAACTAAGCGTAAACTATTACTGGTCATAGCCTTTATGAACGCTGTGTATGCCTTTTCCTATTTCCAGCGCGTAGCCGTGCCCGGCACCATCTTTGACGAATTGCAGATAGACATGTCGTTATCATCCTCTGCCGTTACCATGCTGGGAAGCATTTTTCTGTATGTTTATGGTGGCATGCAGATCTTTTCCGGTACATTGGTGGACAGGTTTGGTCCTGTCCGCATTCTGTTGGCAGGTGGAATAGTGCTGTCGGCAGGCTCTCTGTTATTCCCATTGTCAGGCAGTGTAGCCACACTTTATGTCAGCCGTTTCGTAATAGGATTGGGAGCCAGTCTTATATACTTATCTCTGGTAAAGCAGATTGACAGCCATTTTAGTGATAAGCATTTTTCCATTATGCTGAGCACCACTCTGTTTATCGGCTATAGTGGAGGGCTTTTGGGTACCAGGCCCTTTGAAGCTGCTGTTCGGGCTTTTGGCTGGAGGATGCCTCTCTTGGCTGTGGGTATTGCTTGTACTCTGGCCGTGATACTTTGTGCTTTTATCTCCGGAAGAACTCCAGCCTGTAATCATCAACCGCTTTGCACGCAAGCCTTTCGAGCTCTAAAAAGAGTCCTGAAAAATAACGATTCCTATACAGGAACCTATGCGGTTTCAATGTTTTTTGCCATTTATATGCTGATGGCATCCGTTATCGGTAAGAAAATGCTACAAGATTGTTGCTCCTTAAGCTCGTCCATGGCAGCATCCTATATATTTCTGCTAATGCTGTCTTCCATTACAGCAGCATCCTTGTCAGGGCTGGTATCCCACCTGATCGGCAACCGGCGTCGGCTGATAATGGTTTCTTCCGGTATTATTTTGTTGGTTTCTCTCTGCCTGGCTGTACCAGTGCTGATGGGCAAAGCGGCGTGGGTCATACCCAGCTTCGTATTGCTGGGAGCTTCATCCATGGCCTCTCCTATATGCTGCGCGCATATTAAGGAAGTTAACGATCCGGTTTACGCAGGTACTTCGGTAAGCATATACAATGGGATGGTTTATCTATCTATTGCAGGTTTATGCAATGGTAGCGGCATGGTGCTGGATCGTTTTGGAGCAGCGGCTAAAACAACAGCCTTTGCCGTCAAGTATCCTCCAGAGGCCTATGGCGCTATCCTGGCCGGATGCTTTATACTGGCTCTCTCAGCGCTTGTTAGTGCATGTTTTATCCGCGAAACCTATGGCCGTAATATCTGGTATGTGTCATAGGAAGCATAGAATATCGCTGTTGTATGAATTAGCCCGAGTTTACGAAATAAATTCAAAAAAGCCTGGAGAATCCCATAAAAAGAGGCATTTCCAGGGGTGTTAGTGTAAGACCTAAACGAACCTTTTAAGGTCCAGCACTTTGAAAACTTGATTCTGAATAGCGTTCTTCTTGCTGAGCGTTGTCACCGCCTTGACTTT
>JAQVUQ010000499.1 GCA_028699365.1 bacterium
AGCATGCCACGAGACGCCAAAGGCGCGATAGTTCCATTCTGCGGCTATGTGTCTTATCAAAAGGCTCCGAGACAATAATCAGTAAATCTACGTCGGAATCTGCCCGCATTTCACCTCTTGCCCGTGATCCGAAAAGGTAAATGAATTCAGGATGAAATTCATCAACGATATTCTTAACCAGAGATTTAATAGATTGTTCCGTTACTTGACGCATTTTCCACCTCAGTAGCAAGAATAGTTTAAGTATACCCCAATGTCATCGGTGAGACAATACACTTGCACACCCCCCCTGCTGAGTCATGTCTCTATGCGGACAACGGCTACAACAGCCATGAAAACCCAGCCTCCATCCCCTCTCTGTCCAGGCCGCGGCCGATGAGGACTATGCCGTTGGTGCCGGGAATACGCCCTTCGGCCGGCACAATCTCCACCTGCTCTCCGACCTCATCTATGCTCACAACGGCTCCATCCAAGGTAAGCCAGCCTTTAAGCCGCAGGATTTCCCCATTAAGATTGCGCCGGAATTCATCCCAGTCCGCCCGTGTTATACTGCCTGTGCCGCTGAGTGAAACGGAGAAAACCTTGTCCGTCCTGCCCTCTCCCGGCGCTCCAACCTCTGAGGAAGAACGATGCAGCGTCTCTATTTCCGACAATGCGAAATCAGCTTTAACAGCCCTGATGATCCTGGCACCGGAGTTGATCTCTCTTACTCTCTGCTCCAGATTACACAGTGTCGCTTCATCGGCCATATCCGCTTTGTTGATTACCACCAGGTCGGCTTTCTCTATCTGCGTCATCGGCGCCCTCAGAAAGGTGGATACCTTGCCGAAGGTCAGCGGGTCCACCAGGCAGACCACGGATCTGATCCGTACGCATTCCGCCACCTGTGGCAGGGCCATCATGCGCTCCATCTCAGTGGTATCGGCTATGCCGGTGGCCTCTATCAGCAAGAGATCGGGCTTTATCTCACGGCCTATCCGTCTGACGGCTTCGATGAAATCGGTGCGGACACAGATGCAAAAGAGGCTGCCCCGATTCAACTCGATAAGCTCGTAATCGCCGCGGCCCAGCCGGGCGCCGTCCACGCCGATGCTGCCGAATTCATTGACCAGCACAGCCAGGCGCAGATGACCATAGGCTGCTATCATACGGTTGAGCAGGGTCGTCTTGCCGGCACCCAGATAACCGGTGATCAGTACGACATCACTTATCACAGGGACTTGAGCCACTCGGCGATAACCTCCACGCTGGGCGTGCGGCCCTCTGATTTTATCTCATCGCGGGAGATGATTATGGCCGGAGTCACGGACACGCCGTATTCGGCAATAGCCTCCTCATCGGACACCTTGATCAGCTCCACCTCGCTGCCGGTCTCCATAATGGCCTTCTGGCAGCGATCATAGACCTCTGCGCAGGCAGCACAGCCGCCTCCCAGAACCAGCACCCGGCCGCGCCGCTTCTTTATCATCCGTCCGAACTTCTCGTTTATGCGCCGCTGAATGGCGGCTATCAGTTCGTCGCGCGACGGGATGGTACTGACAAAGGCTATGGTGCCGTCGATGCATATGGTAGGAATATTCTTGACCATCATGGCCATCATGAACTCGACGGATTCCTTCTCCTTGATCTTGTGCTCACGCCATTCCACCAGGTTGTCAAAGTGCGGCATAGCGGCCTTGACGGCTTCCACCATATACTGGCAGGGGGCACAGGCTTCGGAATCCAGAGTGATGATATCGACTATAACCTTCTCGCTCTCTATCTGGCCGTAATCCGAGAGGTCCAGATCCACGGTTACCTGCTCCTCAGTCTCCAGCAGTTGCCGGGCCACATCCTGCTGATAACCGTCGAATACCATCTCCGACACCAGCGCCAGATTTTCCGGCGGAGTGGCGTACGGTATATCGCAGCCGGGGGCCAGTATAAAGCCCTCTCTTTTGCCCATATCCATGCACTCTATGACGTTCCTGCGTATATCATCCGGCGATCCGAAGAGCAGGCCCACGGTCAGCTTCAGGTTGCCGCCGAAGGAAACGCCCTTAGCGCGGCAGATGTCCCTGACGTAGCTCAGGGGAATGTTCTCGTCCACCGAGACGTTGTCCGGTCCGCACTCGCACATGGCTTCGACGTTCTTCTGGGCGTGCCCGCAGACGAAGAACGACGACAGACGCCCCTGCTCCCTGATATGGTCGAAGACTTTTGCAGCCGGGGCGGTGACGAAGGTTCTGAAGGCGTCCGGCGATATCTGGCTGGTCATCGGATCCACGATGGCTATGATATCGCAGCCTGCTTCCATGTAATAATCGGCCATCCGGATACCGACCTGAGCGCAAAAATCCAGCAGTTCCTTCACAGGGCCGGGATTATCGAACATATCCATGAATATCTCGGTACCTTTGAGATGCAGCGCCAGTGTGAACGGGCCGGTGATCAATCCGTAAAGGGCGGTATCCGGCAAGGCCCGGCGCAACTCTGCGGCAGCCTTGGTAACAACAGGTATGCGGCCGTCATCGGGACCTGGTATCATCAGATCGGACAGCTTCTTCTCATCCAGCACATGGGAGACTACGGCCGGAGGGTTCTCGGACGACCATTGCAGTCGACATCCCAGAGCCTCGGCTTCAATCTGCAGATCGAAGGCCACCGGTATGCCGTCGGCCCGATACTTCTCCGTTGCGGCAACAGCGCCCTTAACCGTAAGATCGCTCGATTTAAGATATTCCTCGGCCGTCACCCCCAGCAGGGCGCCGCCGTGGCATCCGACAAACGGCAC
>JAQVUQ010000500.1 GCA_028699365.1 bacterium
GATCCTGAACGCTTCATCTGCTCTCTTATGCCTTAGGCCTATGCTGCATACGGAAAACTTCAAGGGTGACATATGAACTCTACCTCCACTACGGGATTACTCTCTTCGGGAATTGTCCATGATACCAAGTGGTCTCCATCTGTATTTACAAATATCAGAAAAAACCGAGCAGGCTCTTATTCTGCATCATACAGATATGCCCTGAGAAGATTCATATTGGCTATTTCCTGGAAGTTATCGCTGGTATAGGTTATGCTTCTTTCATCTACCTTCCTTACTCCGGGTATCAGGCACATCTTCGATACTGTCTGGGTCGTGGTAAACTCTACTTTGTAATCGTAGGGTGCTTCAAGGGTAAAGGGCTTTATCTCGTTTATTCTCTCTACCGCTCTTTTAGCTCCTTCCCTGATCAACTCGCAGGCTCTCCTGGGATGCAGGCTTATTGTCTGATATTTATTGATGCCTTCCTTTACAGCTACAGTCTCCATGTTATCCACCAGAACTTTGGCCTCCTGTGTTGCCTCAGTATCCCCGGTAAGCAGCACTACCGGCACTCCCTTACTGCCGGCATAGGCCATCTCGAAGCCCAGTTCGCCGACTGCAATTCCGTTAAGGTAGGTATTGAAGACGGCGCTGTTCCCGGTATGGTTCAATACTCCCGTCCCGACACCGGCCCGGGCATGCTGGCCAACTATAAAGACACCGTCTACCGACTCATCCAGACCGGGCAGATATGATGCTACTCCCCCGGACAAAACAAGCTTCACGTCTTTATCCAGCTTATCTATAATCACCTTATGGCTCTCCGCCACTATTATCTCTTCCGCTCCGCCGCTGCGCGCTCCGTCTACAGCGGCCTGTATCTCTGCCGTCATCCACTCCGTAGCCCGTTCCTGGTGTGAATCCCAGTTAACTACACCGGCCACTCCTTCCAAATCCGTGATTATGTATATCTTCATCTACCTTCTCCTCCCCCGAACTCGATATCCAATGTTATCTCTCTGCCTGTCATTTTATAGGCTACCTTGCCTGTCTTATTGCTCCATTCCCAGCCGGGGGACTCTATGCCTTTGGTTTTAACCACCTTGGGTTTCTGCTGTGCATAAAAGTTAAGTACTGCTGCCTGGCCTAGCGGCCCTTCTGTGGTTACTTTAAGTGCATCACCATTTGCCTGTTCCCTGTAAGGATAGGTATTGTACTGAACATACGCCTTATCGGGGATATGTTCAGTAAGCCGATATACTCTATATTGATAGCCGCTAAGTGTCTCTTCTATCCCTTTTTGCTGAATATCTTCGTCTTCTCTTATTGTCAGGTCCTTGCCCTGGCTATCCACCAGAAGATAGGCTGCATTGTTTTGCCAACCCAGCAGGGCCGGGTCCAGTTTCCAGCTAAACGCCGTATCCGTGCAATTGGGGTTGGACAGAACTATCAGGGCTTCCTTATCGTTATAGTAAAGCGCTCCTTTAGCATTATTATCTGTTATCTCCAGCGGGCTCAGGCGGTAGTCAAGGAAGCGATAGCGGGCCAGATCAAAAGCGCGGAATCCGGCGAACAGATCCAAGACGCTCTTATAGCCGCCATAGGCTGGATAGGTAAAGACTCCAAGCAGCACGCATTTGGAGATAAAATTCTCCATGGATTCTTCAAAAACAGTCTTATCGCTTCTATAGCTGATATCGGATTGGAAGCAGGCTTTGCTATCTGCACGGGAAATAATAGTCGGGCAGATAATATGGGCTGCGGCATTCATATATCGGCAGTGCGGGGTAAAGCCTTCCAGTGCCGGTACATCCATAGTTATAAAACGCTCGCCATCCAGCTCTTCCATTGTTAAAACGGCATCACAGAAATTCTCTATTATCACTGAGGGCACGGTGGATTGGTGGATGATCAGAATACCGTCTTTACCAACGGCCTGCCTGGTCCATTGGGTCATCTCGATAAAGTCATCGATCATATTATGTTCACCGTTGCTGTGAGCCGGATTGTTGCAGTAATGATAGTCGTAACAATCATAATAGACGCCGTCGAACTTATGCTTTTCCAATACCTTCTCTATCAAGCTCTTAAGATAGTCCTTAAATCCCGACTGCAGGCAGGTGGGATTTACCACGCCGGTATCCGGTGCTTCCAGACTGCTATCGAAATGTGCGCCCATCGAGGACTGGGCCGCCCTGCCGCTGCTGTCAACGCTGCGCTTCCATTCGTCGATATGCTTGAAACCGGGAGCATTCGAATGAAGGTCGCTTGAGAAATAGTTAATCACCTTCAGCCCGTAGTTGTGCGCGGTGGCAATGACTCTGTCCAATTCCTGCATGCCTGCTGCATCGTAAGGAGGATAACAGCCACGATGCCAATAATTGCCGTCGGCTAAGCCGTCGCAATTATGCAGCCTGAGTATATTTACTCCGGCATAGGCCCAATCTCTGATCTGTCCGTCACTCGGCCAGGGATGGTTATTTATACCGACATGCATGCATTTCTGTTTAGATTCAGCGGTAATGTTGGGCAGCCCCAGATACGAGGTATAGGAGAATGTACCTTTGGGCCTTACCGGATAGTGGCAGCAAAAATACGGCTCCATCAAAATGGAGAGCCTGGCGGGATCGGCCACCCGGTGCATGGTAAAACGGCTTAGGCCGTTCTCTCCGGTCAATTGCTTCTCCCATTTATCTATCTCGGAATTGGGAAATGTCTCTATGCCTTCCACTCCCCGCTTAAAGGCAGCCATATAGTTAGGCGCATAGCGGTCGGTAAACAGAGGG
>JAQVUQ010000501.1 GCA_028699365.1 bacterium
GGGGGGGCCGGATTTATCGGCTCGCATGTAGTTGACGCGCTTATTGATAAGGGACTTGAAGTAATTGTTGTGGACGATCTGTCCAGCGGTAAAATGGATAATATCAATCCGGCTGCATCGTTCTGCCGGATGAGCATTGCCGATGACGGCATCGAAGCTCTGGTATTGGATGAAGCTCCTGATTACATCTTTCATCTGGCTGCTCAGATAGATGTCCGTCGTTCTACTGACGATCCTGATCTCTATATGTACAAGGCCAACTACGGATTCGATTTTAATGAAAAAGGATAGCAGGACCGAGGGCTTGCATGGGGATGTTGAAAACGACAACTAACAACCAACAACCAACAACCGCGCCCGCAGGGCGCAGTCTTGTATCTGTTTGCGATGTGGTTCCTGACGGCAAAGGGGATTATCATCAGGGGGTATTGGATACGGTTGCTTCTGCCATGGAACTCGCCGGGTGGCGTGGTTTTATCACTTCCGGTGCGGATATTTCCCTTAAAGTCAATCTGGGCTGGGATGTGTTCATGCCCGGATCGGTCACCTCTCCGTGGGTATTGGAGGGCGTTGTAAGGACTATTCGCGACTATGTCGGACGCATATATGTGGTGGAATCCGACCAGGTTCTGGTAAGTGCGGATAAGGCGCTGCAATGCAGCGGCATAGGAGAGATGTGCCGTCGTCTGGGAGTTGAATGGGCGAATATGAGCCGTTTGCAGGAGAAGGCTGTAGCACTTGAAGACGGGTATGTATTCAAAGAGGTAATGGTGCCGGAAATCCTGCTGCGTACGGAAGTGATAACTATTCCCGTAATTAAGTCGCATAACAAGACAGTGATCACCGGCTCGTTGAAGAACCAATGGGGCTGCATCGGTAAACTCAGGCACAATTATCATCCTGTGGTGCATCAGGCTATTGCCGATGTCAACCGGGCTGTGCAGCCTCGCTTTGCCGTCATGGACGGCACTATCGGTATGGAAGGCAATGCTCCCAAATCCGGCAGACCGCGTATTGTTAATCTTGTTCTGGCTTCCGGTGATCTTGTAGCCCTGGATACGGTGCAGGCCGTAATAACCGGCTTTGATCCTGCTGCTGTAAAACATCTCGGCTTTTGCTCTATGGCCGGGCTGGGAGTTAATGATCCTGAGCGCATCGTGATAAAGGGTAGGGATATCGACAGCTTCAATCTCAACTTTGCGCCTGCTGTTGATAACCTGGTCTCCAAAGTAGAAGTAATGCTGCGTTCGTCGATATGGCGCAGACTGGTCTTCGATACGGGGCTGTTCGACTTTTTCTGCTGGGGCGCCAATGTCTGGTATGCTATCTGGCTGGCGCTGCATGGACGCAGCTTGAGAAGAATCGTCATGGACAGCCCGTATGGTCGGCAGTGGTGTAGTGATGGGAGCGAGGATTGATGACTGATGTCCTGATTATCGGCGGCGGTACGGCAGGGCTGGTTGCGGCTATGGAGTTGTCTGAGCAGGGATATTCAGTTGCCGTGTATGAGAAGGAGAGTGTTCCCGGCGGCTTGGCGGCCTCTGTCGAGCTTGACGGTCGTATCATCGATAAATACTATCATTTTCTTTGCGGCGGCGATCGCGATTGGGTGGAACTCTGCCGCCGGCTGGGAATAGAAGACCGTCTTGAGTGGAGGGCTTCGCATACCAGTATGTTTTATAACGGCAGATTGTATCCCTTTGCTGTGCCGGCTGATCTGCTCCGTTTCAGTCCGATCGATATACTCAGCCGCCTGAAAATTGGAATGAACGTTCTTTCTTCCGGACATATACATGATTGGCGGAGCCTGGACGGCATTACAGCCAAAGAATGGCTGATCTCTCGTATAGGGCTTCAGGCATATCAAGTGATCTGGGATCCTTTATTGCGGATAAAGTTCGGACGATATCACGACAGGATATCTGCGGCCTGGGTCTGGCATCGTATATTTCGTCTGGCGGAATCCAGACAGGGGCTTTTTGAACGTGAGAAGCTTGGATACTTGCAGGGCGGCATGCAGACGTTATGGCAGGCGCTTCTGGGGCGCATTGCAAGTTCAGGCGGGAAGGTAATTACCGATGTGCCTGTAGATGGCATACTGTCTGAAGGCAGCCGGGTAACAGGCGCTACCGTCGGAGGCAAGCAGGTATCGGCCCGGACGGTGATATCTGCTGTACCGTTACCTGTGCTGGCGGGGTTACTGCCGCCCGAGCAGGGAAAATTTGCCGATAAGCTGCGTGACATAGATTTTATTGGCGTCGTTTGTGCCGTATTGAAGATAAAGGGCAGGATTACGGACAGCTTCTGGATAAATACCAACGATCCCGGGATAGCTTTCAACGGCTTTATCGAGTATTCCAATCTTAATCCCGGTTATTTTGACGACGGTTCAGGCGCTGTATACGTGCCCTTTTACCTTGAGGCTGATGCGGAGCGTTTCGGCAGAAGCGACGAATCGCTGATTGAAGAGTATATCGAGGCATTGGGAAGAGTGCATCCCGGTTTTGATGCCGCCAAAGTGGAAGCAGCGGCTGTGTATCGCGACCGCTATGCGCAGGCGGTATGCACAACGGGTTTTGCCGATAAGGTGCCGTCGCATAAAGGACCGCTGGATGGCCTTTACTTGCTTGATTCAACACAACTCTATCCTTCTGACAGGACTGTCAGCGGCACGATAGGCCTGGCACAGAAGGTTGCAGTAATGACAGCCGAACGGCTTACAGGGGAGGTACAAATGAAAGTATTAATCACGGGAGGTGCCGGA
>JAQVUQ010000502.1 GCA_028699365.1 bacterium
TTATACCATAACAAAAGCGGCATGGCAGAGCGAGCAGGGGATCAGGCCACCGGATGCCTGATAATGGTCTTCATCTTTTCCGGAACCGCCTTGCGAGGATCGCTCAGGTAGATTTCATGATGCCTGCCTCTGGGCCTGTAGCCCTTGAGGCGCATGAAATCGAACATCCTGGCAATGGTGGGGCCTTCCTCGCTGTAAGGCCCGATGTGCATGATCTGCACCGACAGCCCTTCGTAAAAATTCTCGAACCTCAACTTATCCAGAGCCGATAATCCCTTTTTGGCACGCACCTGGGCCACAGCTTCATCTATCAGATCAGCGGTAACGAAAGGCGGCTGCATTATCATCAGGGTCCATTGCCAATCGTCTCTCCTGTCGGGATCGAAGCCCTCTTCTCCCTCCATCCACCAGAGACCTTCCAGCGGCATAACCACATAATCGTTATCCGGATTCTGTTTCTTGACCATAAACTTGAGGGTGAACGATACTCCGTAAAGGGCTTCCACCGCCTCCTGGAACCATGCAGAAGTATTGGGATCGCCGGTGCCGTCAATCATCAGAAAATTGAACGGCGGAACATCCACTATGCCGATATCCTTTTTGGGTGCATTGTAGAGATGAATGTAATCATGCTTTAAATCAACCTTGGACATACCGACCCCTCCCCTTTTGATATTGATTAAGCGCCTGCCGGTTCATTACATAAATATTGTAACATATAACATTCGCCATAGCGAAGAAAAACGGACGCAGATCGCCTAATTTCTTGCAGATATAAAAATTACTTTGTTCATAAGCAGGTTTGAACCCTTTACCGATGGGCATACGTATATTGTTTAATATAAGAGAACAAGGGATATCACCTGCGCAAAAGGAGAGTGACGACGATGAGAAGATTGTTGTTCTTTGCCGTATTTGTCGCCCTGACGGCGGTGCTCTGCCGTCCCGTTTCCGTATACAGTGCCGACGGACAGGCACCGGCACAGAGCCCTGCTCCCTCAACGTATAAGGCTCCGATCAAACAGCCCCGATTGGCACTGCAGGACATCGAAGTGCTGCGAGACGTGGAATTCGGCAAGGGAGGAGACAAGCCCCTCCTGATGGATATATTGCGCCCCAGCGTCCCTCAGGCCGTACCCATGCCCGTCCTGATCTGGATTCACGGCGGCGGTTGGCAAAACGGAGATAAGCGTCCGGGCCTGATGCAATTGACGCCTTTTGCCAAAAAAGGATATTTCTGCGCCAGCATCAACTACCGGCTCAGCGACGAAGCCGTCTTCCCGGCTCAGATAGAGGATTGCAAGTGTGCCGTGCGCTACCTGCGAGCCAACGCCGCCAAATACGGCCTGGATCCCGCACATATCGGAGTCTGGGGCGCGTCGGCCGGCGGACATCTGGCAGCCCTGCTGGGAACATCGGGCGGCGTATCCTCATTGGAAGGCAAGGGCGGCCGGCAGGATCAATCCAGCCGGGTGCAGGCCGTCTGCGACTGGTTTGGTCCATCGGATCTGACCGTGCTCAGTGGAGAGAGACGATTTGCCGACGGCAAAAACCCCGTAGCCAAGCTCCTGGGAGGCCCTGTAGCCGAGAACAAAGAGAAAGCGATAGCCGCCAGCCCGGTAACCTGGGCCGACCACGAAGATCCACCCTTTCTCATCATGCACGGCACCGCCGACAAAACCGTCCCCTACGGACAGAGCGTTAGGTTGAAAGAAGTCCTGGATAAGGCCGGTGTCACCGCGGAACTGGTGACCCTGGAAGGAGCCGGACACGGCGGAAAAGAGTTTGTTGCGCCGGAACAGGTGGAGCGTATCATGAAGTTTTTTGATCGGTGGTTGAAAGCTGCACCTGAGCCGGCCGGGAAGCAATGAATGCTATTTAACGGCAGGCCGGTATGAAGCAACCTAATTTGACACCGATCAAAAGAAGTATAATACTTCGTAAATGGTCCCAGTTGGGAGTTGCAGGCGCAATACAGGCTAAGGATAACTGGATAATAGATCCGGAAGCTTTGCTTCTGTTCACCATGGATGCCGGCCGCTATGATCCTCGGCTCTTCGATGAAGTTGCAGATTGGACATTACGTACGGACTGGCCGAAAGTGGACTTCCCAATCCTTTTGCCAAACAGGTTGAGTTAGGAAATGCCGTTGAGGAGTTTGAACGGCGGGTTGAGGTTTTGCTGGATGAGTTGAATGGCGGATAGTGCTGCTACTGGTACCGGACTGGTACTGGTTACATTACGGGTACCATCGAAAAAGGTTCCTGGTGAACCAGTTTTATCCGTATCCTTTCAGACATAGGCTTACTTACTTTCTTTGCCGAACTCTTCACTCATTGGATAATAGGTAACGTGCGCTACACGCGGACACTCAATACACCCGCGGATCCGTATCTTTCGCACGAATCTCCGCCAATGAGGCCTCAAGTGCATCTGCCTCCTCGGGAGTCATTGGTTTAAACTCCCGTAGCGGAGGCCGGTTCTTTACGTCCATTTTGTAAGAGGTAACGGCTTCTGTTGCTTTTTCTACCATTTCATCGCCTTCTTTAACTATTGTCGGTTCCACCCCCCACATAATACACCTAGTTTCTTCCACCACGTTTCTTTGAATTGTGGTATACTAACTTTGACGTCTGCTGAAGGCTGGGTGCTGACCTTCTCCTCGTGAGAAGGCAGTCCAGAGGTACCGGCAGGCGTTATTTATGGTCCACGCAATATTGACTTCCAGCACCTGTTGTGCAATATTGTTTATATAGTTGCCGG
>JAQVUQ010000503.1 GCA_028699365.1 bacterium
AGTTCTCCGTTGGAATAGTGCAGATTCCTGTTCAACAGCAGCGCCAGGTACCTGGCAGGCACGAACAGCCTTCCCTGCTGAAGAATCGACGGATACCCCATCTTCTCAGAGTATGCATCGGCCGATGCATCCCCGAAAAAAGCGCGATCATCCCCGACCCCGAAACCGGCAACCGTTCTCAAGCCTCGCTTGTCGGCAAATGTCAGCTCGGCTCGCCGCATCCGACTATTCCAGCCGACTTCAGCATCTGCCAGACAGGTAACCGATCTGAGCGGCAAATACGCTACCCCTTCCTGTTTGAAGGATGCGGCAGCGAGAGGCATTTCTTTGCCGTCGCATACGGCCTTGTCCCCTCCCAGCATCGTCCTGACTGCGTGTTGAAGCCTGTATATCCTGATATTCCAGCCGGAATCGGCCTGCAACGGCACCTGCCCGCAGAAGAGGCAGATCAGCATCAGCAACAGCGCCGATTTCAGTTTGCACATGGACCGTAATCCTCCAAAGAGTAAATGATTGTTTCTTCTGTTCTCTATTCGCCGTCAACAGGAAATCTCCCTCTATGTGGTGGGGTATCCGGGAGCGTTTGCAGGTTGAGAACTCAGAATTATGCTCAGGCAAACGATCTTTTAGTTTTATGATTTTGGCTTGGATTTGTTTTATAGCATAATTACTCAGGCTTTGTTTTAGTGTGGCTAATCAGCTTTGCCTCACAGTTATGCAGGTGTGCCAGTCATACTAAGTTGTGGTCTCCGGGGTATATCTACGGCCGCTCAACTGGGTCCGTTAGAACGCGTCCTCCGATATACTCCCGGATCCCTTCTTGTAAACATCTACCATGCATTATTATGTATCGGATGTACTCGCCAAGGCGGAGCATCTCCTCCGGCCGCGGCTTCGATCTTTGATAGGCGCCTTGCCGGATGATATGCTCCCGTTCCCCTTTAGCTATGTTTTCTACGGCATGGCTCTAATAGAATATGTGTTGCAGTATGTACGATATGTATTGCAGGCTAAGTAACAACAAATACTATATACGGACCTTAGATAAATGCATTAGGGTAGACTTGCATGTCCGGATGAAAGAAGACAGAAATCAGTAGCCTGGGCAGATAACTGAGACAACCAACGTATATTTCAGGGCAAGTTCTATTAGCTGCTACTCCAGGAAGAATCAGCACTATGTTCTGCATGCATAATTACTATGCTGCTATACGTGAATAGAGCATTACTAACAGGGTTGAGGCGAGGGGGCTGACAAGAGCGACATTTTCGGAGCCGAAGGCAGCCCCCGAGTCCTGTTAGCAATTACAGCCGATACGTAGCTATACATCGTAGTTGTGACGGGTGGGGATAAGGGATGGTAGCGAAGGGCGCGTTCTAACGGACCCAGTCGAGCGCCCGCAGCTATCTCCCTTAGACCACAACCCCAGTAACGTTTAAAGAACCAGAGAAACTGAGCGGCAATGCTTTCAATACAAGCTAGAAAAAATACAAAAAAACAGACTTAACCCCAAGCTTTCCACACAACGATGCATAGTAGATATGTCGTGTGGGGATAAGGGATGGTAGCGGAGGGCGCGTTCTAACGGACCCAGTCGAGCGCCCGCAGCTATCTCCCTTAGACCACAACCCCAGTAACGCTACAAGAACATAAAAAACCTTCAAACCAGCCAAAACAAAGATCCGAGTAACAACACCCAAACCCGGTTGACAGCCGTGTTAAAATAAAGAATGGTCATGAGGTGACCTGTCATGCATTATCATCGCCGCAATTTACTGGTTTTATCTACTACCGTATTCCTGGCAGCCATAAGCTGGAGCCAGATAGTACCCTTCCTGCCGCTCTTTCTCCAGGATATCGGAGTCAAAGACAACCTTTTGCGCTGGTCTGGAATAATCTTCGCCGCTCACCCGGTGGCCGCCGTATTTGCGCAGCCGCTCTGGGGCAAGCTGGGAGACAGACACGGACGCAAGCCGATGGTCATCCGCGCCGGCCTCTGCCTGTCCTGTATCTATTTTGCCATGAGCTTCTGCAACGCACCCTGGCAACTGGTGTTTCTGCGTTTTATGAACGGAGCCCTGACAGGCTTCATACCCGGCTCATTTGCTTTGATAGCCACTAATACGCCGCGTGAACTTGCCCCCAGATCAGTGGCAACCGCACAGACGGCATCGGCAACGGGTATGATCATCGGCCCTGCCATCGGTGGCCTTCTGGCACATATCTTCGGTTATCGCGGCTCCATGCGCGTTTCCGGCATCGCTATCCTGGTAGCGACGCTGCTGGTATGGCTGCTGGTCCGGGAGAAGAACAAAACTTCGGCATCGGAAGAACAGACAAGTCTGCTTCAGGATTTTATGACGGCGTTACGCTCGCCGATTCTGGGATCGGTCATGCTGGTCGTAGCGATATACGGCACCTTTGCTGCGGGTATCAATCCCGTTCTGGCACTGCATCTGAAACAACTCAGCGGAACCGCACCCATATGGCTGACAGGCATGGTATTCTCACTGCCCGGATTGGCCTTCACTCTCTCCGCTTATCTATGGACCGCTTTCGGAGAACGCCGTGATTACAGAACCGCCATAAATATCGGGTTGACCGGCACCTTTTTATTAGCTTTCACCCTGCGCTTCGTCCATAATCTCTGGGCTTTCTCCGCCGTATACTTTGCGGCCGGACTCTGTCTGGCGGCCATAACGCCATCGGCATCGGCCATAATATGCACCAGGGTGGATGCCGGCTTTCACGGCCGGGCCTAC
>JAQVUQ010000504.1 GCA_028699365.1 bacterium
GCCGCCTCCCTCGCCCTTCCAGGTGGCTCGCCACCCGCCGGCGGCATAGTAGGCATCTGTCCTGTACCAGTCCGTCACTATCCAGTTGACCCTGGCTATCTCTCCCAACTCTCCTCCGTCTATGAGTTGCTTTATCTTCCTGTAGCAGGGGTTGGTCCGCTGGTTGAACATGGCGGCAAAGACCTGGTCTTTGTTCCTGTGAGCAGCCATCAGCCTTTCGGCATCGGCCTTATGAACAGAGATGGGCTTTTCCACCAATACGTGCAACCCGTTCTCCAGGGCGTCTATGCCGGCTTCAGTATGAAAGTAATGAGGCGTGGCTATAAGAACCGCATCTACTTCTCCTGAGGTTATCATCTCATGGCTGTCGGTAAAGCGCTTCAGCCCGTCGAACTTTGCAAGTGAACTCTCGTTGATATCACAAACCGCCGTTAATTTGCACCTTTTTATCTCTCCGCCTGTTAATTTACCGGCATGGTTTTGACCCATGCCTCCAAGCCCTATTATGCCTATCCTTAACTCACTCACAGCTCTCCTCCATTTATGACAGTACTATTATATTACACATGCAAAGAGCTATTTATAAGCACATATATTGCTAAAAAACTATTATTGTACATATATTGCCCTCATCTAAACGCTAATGCTATAATGATTTCTATTGGAAGAACCGGTATTACTATCGCGGGAGGATACCTTGTTTAACATATGCACCGGTAAGTATGAGAACTCTCCGATTACCGTCAGCCGGCAGGTTATGCCCAAAGGCTTTGTCGGAGTGCCTAACGGGCACTACCATGAATCTTATGAGCTTTTCTATGTAATCCACGGATATATAAATGCCTTTATTGACAACAAGACATATCATGTCAGCGACGGATGCATGGTCATTCTGAATTCCCTCATACCTCACGCGCATATTTACCCGCAGGATATCGAAGTGGAAAGAATCTGCATAAGCTTTGACAGGGAGTTTACCGCCAGGATGGCAAGTTTTACAGAGGATATCAATATTCTGGAAGCTTTTCATTCCGGCATCAATGTTATCAGTTGCCCGGTCAGCCTGCGCAAATTCATAGAGGATACGGTTGACAAGATGCTGACGGAAACAAATAACGGGAAGCAGGGGTCGGCAAGCGTAGTCGCTTCCCTGCTCATGCACCTGCTTATAGTAATCAACAGAAATTTCAGGAATCTGGAACTGCATCAGCAAGTACTGAACACCCCGGCATATGCCAGAACAGCCGGGATAATAGAGTATATAAGGTCTAACTATACCGATGATATATCCCTGGACAGCATATCGGAGAAATTCAACATAAGCCGATACTATATAATCAAGCTCTTCAAAAGATATACCGGCTTTACACCCATAGAGTATGTGAATAACGTCAGGGTTCTGAAAGCTATCGAGCTGTTGACGAGTAAAGAACGAAAAACGGTAAACGATATAGGCGAACTCGTCGGCTTCAACAGTATTACGCATTTCGGCAGAGTCTTTAAAAAAGTTACCGGTGTATCCCCTCAGAAATACCGTACCGTGAACAGCCACAAGTTTCGAGTTCCCAGTGTGCCCGGTAATGATGCCGGCACAGAGTGCAGGCAGTGCTCAACATCACGCTGCTAATGCTGTTGAGCACTGCCGGTTGCTTATCGGTAGTTGCTACTTCCGATATCTATCCAGAGGAACAAGATCGTTGATACGGATATTCCGGCCTTCTTTGATGGACTTGTTGGCGGCTATGCCTGTCAGGATGGAGACGGCCCCGGCAAAGGAGCCAGCCTGATGTCCCAACGGGTCCGGGATGCCTTCCCTGAAGAGCGTATCCAGCAGCTTTATATCACCGCCGCCGTGGCCCCCCGTAGCCTTGGGCACGGTGTATTCCACCTTGCGTCCTTGTCTGTCGTAAAGCTCAAAGTAATACGCCGGCTCGGCGTGTCTCAAACCGCTGTGATACTCCGCTATCTCCAGCCTGCCTTTGGTGCCGCTGATGCTGGCCTTGTATCCCTCGTACGGGCTGTGAGCTATCAGAGAATAGCTGAGCAGGGCACCCTTGCTGTAATTTACATTGACGCTCATGCTATCCTCTATGTTTATCTCATCTGAGAAGACGCATCTGTCACGGTAATATCCATCGGCACTCTCACATTCTCTGTAAAGCTTACGGGTAACCTCATTGGCCTCTATGTCGAAATAGAATTCGCAGGATTTCTTATATTGACAGGTAAGGCACCTCTCGCCCCGCTCTTCCCGGGTGGGCCCGTAGAACCTTCTGGTGCCGAAGGCCATGACCTCCATCGGCTCCTCCTCTATCCACCAGTTGATCAAGTCAAAGTGATGGGTGGCTTTATGCACCAGCAGACCGCCGCTGTTCTCCTTGCGCCTGTGCCATCTTCTGAAGTAATCCGCCCCATGGCTGGTATCCAGCAGATACTCAAAATCAACGTTGAGCACATCTCCCACCAGACCGTCCATTACAGCCTGCTTAACGGATGTGGCATAGGGAGCGAAGCGGTAGTTAAAGGTAACTGTCACTTTCCTGCCGGTTCTCTGCTCTGCCTCCAGAACGGCATTGCACTTCTCCGCATCTATGGTCATGGGCTTCTCGGTAATGGCATCCGCTCCCGCTTCCAGAGTTTTGATGATGTATTCATGGTGATACCGGTCCACGGTGGTGACAATGGCGGCATCGGGCTTCAGCTCAGCCAGCATCTTATCGCAATCGTCGTAGGCCGGACAATCGATGCCTACCCGTTCCTTA
>JAQVUQ010000505.1 GCA_028699365.1 bacterium
ATATATGAGCCGAAGCTCTTTCCCGAGAAGCTGGATGTGGACAAGAAGAACTGGGCACCCCCCGGAGAGAGAATAAGAATCAAGGGAGAAGGATTCAGGCAGATGCTGGTCAGCGGCCCGGAAGGAGCGGTAGATCTCGCTTCCATCCACGGCGGGACACAGTATTCCTTCAAGGCACAGGCGCAAGGCCTCTATACCGTAGCCTCTGTGGATAAGCACGGCAACAGGCAGGAGACGGCTATAGAGATAGCGTCCAGGGACGAGAAGTATTCCCGTGCGCTGGATAGAATAATCAACTGGTATCCGGAATCCGGCGTCATGCCCAAGGCGGACGGCAGCCGTGGAGTGTATGAGGGATTTCGCTCTACGGATCACAAGCTTATCCCCATATACAGGAGCGATTGCAATACGGAGACGGCCATGGCCATGTATCTTTACGGCAGACTGCATAACGATAAAAGCTATCGTGATATCTCCGCCAATATACTTGGATTCCTCTTTGATGCCGGTTGGCAGGATATGAACGAAAAACGGGCGACGTATGGGTTGTGGAAGTTCTATGACGACCTGGAGGTTTATCCTCGCACCATCTGGTGCAACGACAACTCCTGGGCTGCAGAGACACTGCTTGCACTGCATCGTTACGAAGGAGACAAGGATTACCTGAAACGAGGTATGGCCACCTGTGAGAGTTTCTACCGTCTGGGTATGGAGAAGAGGATCTGTATTTCCGGGGGTGAATTGAACCAAAAGGGCCTGGAAGTCTTTCTGGAAGATCACGACTGCATCAATACACCCCATTGCTATGTGCCTATCCTCTATCTGCACGCCTATAAAGCCGGCGGAGAGAGCAAGTATCTGGAGAGAGCGGAAAGCGGTTCCGTCGCCTGTGGACAGCGCTGTGGAGAGGCTTGCCATCACTCCGATATCTTTGCCATATACTTGCTGGCGGCGCTCTATAAGATAACCGGCAAGGAAGAATACCGGGCCAGGCTGAATGCTACCGTCAGGAAGGTGAAGAAGTATCAGTTGCCCTGCGGGGCTGTCAGGAATTTCCTTAACAATGAGAAGCACACCAGAGAGAGATACGGCTTGCTGGAAGTGGGTGTCATGCATCGCATGAAGGATAATATTGCCGATCTTCTCTATATCAACGCGCCGCTGGTCTACAGCATGTATACGGCGTACAAGCTCACGGGAGATGAGGAATACGGCGATATCTTCCGGGGAATCATGGATTTCATGGTCAGGATACAGATAGAGAGCAGCGATAAACGTCTGAACGGTGCCTGGATGAGAGCCTTTGATTACGACCGGTGGGATTACTACGGCTCCAACGGCGATGTGGATTGGGGGCCGTACTGTGTGGAGAGCGGCTGGACCAACTCCTGGATAGCCAAGACGCTGGCGCTATATCTGCTGAATGAAACGGATATATAGAATGTCTCGGGTAAAAAATGAACAACAGCGCAAGCAGTATGACGGATTGAGAGGAGATTAAGATGCAAAATACCACTATAGCGGCGCAGCTCTACACAATCAGGGACTATACAAGAACACCGCGGGATATTGCTGTCAGCCTGCAGAAGGTCAGGGATATAGGCTACCGAGCGGTACAGCTCTCCGGACTGGGACCGATCGAGCCGTCTGAGCTGAAGAGAATAACGGATGACCTGGGGCTGGCAATATGCGCTACTCACATAGCCTACGAGAGAATGGAGAAGGATTTGGACAAGGTCATCGAGGAACACAGTCTCTACCAATGCCCCTGCATCGGTATCGGTGGTCTGCCGGGAAAATACCGCAATGCCGAAGGCTATGCCCAATTCGCTGAAGAAGCTTCTAAAATTGCTGCTGTGCTGGCCGAAGCAGGTTTCACCTTCGTGTATCATAACCACAGTTTCGAGTTGGAGCGTTTCGGGGACAGGACCGGACTGGCCGTCCTCTACGAGGATAGCGATCCGGCTGTCTTCATGGCCGAGATAGATACCTACTGGATACAGCACGGCGGTGGCGATCCGTCCGCCTGGATATCCGGATTGTCGGGACGCATACCGGTGGTTCATCTCAAGGATATGGCTGTCAGGGAAGGAAAGCCGGTCATGGCAGAGGTGGGCGAAGGCAATCTCAACTGGAAATCGATCCTGTCTGCCTGCAGCGATGCCGGGGTAATCTGGTATATTGTAGAGCAGGATAACGATTTCAAAGTGGATCCGTTCGAAAGCCTGCGGGTCAGCTATAACAACCTGCTTCGGATGGGGCTGGAATAACAATAGGTGTGTGAAGACCTGGAAGAGAAGAGGCAAAAAAACTAAAGGAGCTGATAATGAATGAACGCATTCAAGTTGGGACTACTGATGGCGTGTCTGTTGTGGATACCGATCGATTCCTTTGCCGCTTCCGGCTGGAGTCACATGGATTACCAGTGCCGCCGAAAAATAACGATTTCCTACACCGCGCAGGAACCGCTCGATGATTTCCCCGTGTTCCTTAAACTGCCTAAAACGGACTTGAGCGGGGCGGATGCCGACGGCGACGACATACTCGTGACCGGATCCGACGGGGTCACAGCCCTTCCATACGAGATTGAATCCGGCGACACGAACTACTTTTCGCTTTGGGTTAAGACAGGGATTTCCACGAATGCAGCGGAAAACGAATTGTATGTCTATTACGACAACGCCCTCATCACCCAGCCTTCCGAGAGAGCGAACGCCGTCTGGGACGCCAACACCAGGCTGGCACTGCATTGCGATAATTCC
>JAQVUQ010000506.1 GCA_028699365.1 bacterium
TCCGTCCGCGCAGGCAAATTCAATTCCACCTGGGGTATAGACACAAAGCCGGAGGAGATCGTTGGGTCCGGTCCGTTTGTGGTGAAGCGTTATGTCCCCGGCCAGAAGGTGGTTCTGTCACGCAATGCCTATTACTGGAAGATTGATACGGCCGGCAAGAGGCTGCCTTACCTGGATGGGTTGATATGCGTGGTGGTTCCCGATCTGGAATCGATGCCCGTCAGATTCACGACCGGAGAGGCCGATGTGCTGAGCGTGCGTGGATCGGATTACACCATGCTCAAGCGGCAGGAGAAGGCCGGCAACTACACCATGCATAACCTGGGACCGGCCTTCGGCACAGAGATGCTCTTCTTCAACATGAATCCCCGGGCGGCCAAGCTGGATCCGGTCCGGCGCCGCTGGTTCAGTGATCGCAACTTTCGTCGGGCTATAGCACATGCCGTAGACAAGAAGGGGATCATCACCACCGTTTACGATGGTCTGGCCGTGCCTCAGAGCGGGCCTGAGTCTTCGGCCAATCGTGTTTATTACAATGCGTCCGTGCCTGAATATACCTACGACCCCGCCAAAGCCAAAGCGCTGTTGCGACAGGCCGGGTATAAGGACCGGAACGGCGACGGCTATATCGAGGACGGCAGCGGCCGCACCGTCGCCTTTACCATCATCACCAACGTGGAGAACAAGGAGCGGGTTGATCAGGGGAACATCATCAAAGACGACCTGGAGCGCCTGGGTATGAAGATCACGCTGGCGCCCATAACGTTCAACTCTCTGGTGACCAAACTGGATAAGGACAACGCCGATTGGGAGGCCTGTATACTGGGCTTCACCGGGGGAGCGGAGCCGCATTCCGGCAACAATGTCTGGAGGAGCAGCGGACAGTTGCATATCTGGAACCCTGTTCAGACGGTACCGGCCACTGCCTGGGAAGCGCGCATCGACAGCATATTCGATACAGCCGCCGTCACGCTGGATAAGGAGAAACGCAAAGCGCTGTATGGCGAATTTCAGTATATTATGGCCGATGAGTTGCCGGTCGTCTTTCTGGCGACTCCCACCAGAACGGCTGCCGTCAGGAACCGTTTCGGCAATCTCAGGCCCACCGTTTCCGGAGCAATCTGGAACGAATGGCAACTATATGTGAAAACCCAAGGGTGAGACGATGTATCGCTTTATCATAAGAAGATTGCTGAGTGCCGTGCCGCTGATTATCGCCATAACTATGGTTTCCTTTGCCATCATGCAACTGGCGCCGGGCGATTTTTTGACGCAGATGTCGCTCAATCCGCAGATTTCACCGCAACTTATCGAGAAGCTGAGGGTGACTTACGGACTGGACCAGCCGATGCATATCCGGTATCTGCGCTGGCTCTGGGGCGTGATCCATCTGGACTTCGGGTATTCCTTTGCCTATCATATGCCGGTGGCCAAGCTTATCGCCCAGCGGGCCGCAGCCACGCTGCTGCTGGGGCTCAGTTCCACTATCTTTGCCTGGGGTATAGCCGTGCCGCTGGGAATTCTGGCTGCCGTGCACCGCAACAGTTGGATAGACAGGCTGACCTCGGTGCTGGCGTTTATGGGGATATCGATTCCCACGGCTTTTCTGGCGCTGCTGGCCGTATACGCCACATCCCGAACCGGCTGGCTGCCCATAGGCGGCATGCATCATATGTCTTATGAGTTTATGACGCCCTGGCAGCAGTTCATAGATCTGCTCCGGCACCTGATCCTGCCCACGCTAGTTCTGGGCATCGGGATGCTGGCCGGTCTGATGAGACAGGTGCGCTCCAACCTGCTGGAAACGCTGCGCAGCGATTACGTCACCACCGCCAGGGCCAAGGGAGTTCCCGAGCGGCTGGCCGTTTATCGCCACGCCTTCGGCAACGCCATCAATCCCCTGATAACAATCTTCGGCTATTACATCGGCGATCTGCTAAGCGGAGCGGCGCTGGTGGAGATAGTCATGGCCTGGCCCGGTCTGGGGCGCCTGATGCTGGATGCGCTGGCCGGAAAGGACATCTATCTGGTTATGGGCTCGCTGGTGATCAGTTCGATAATGCTGATAGGCGGCAATCTGCTGGCCGATATTCTGCTGGCCTACAGTGATCCGCGTATACGGTACGATTAAGCCGGTTACGGCGTTGAAGCGCCGCCATGAAAAATAAAAAAAGGATGGCAGGCTTGAGGGCTTGCATGGGAAGCTTGAAACCAACAACTAACAACCAACAACCAACAACCGCGCCCGCAGGGCGCAAAGGCCTTTCGCCACGACGTCTCTTCCTGCTGCGTTTTGGCCGCAACAGGACAGCCGTGGTTTCCGCCCTGGTGCTGGGGATGCTTTATCTGGCGGCGCTGCTGGCAGGCTTTATCGCGCCTTACGCCATGGACAGGCAGAACAGGCAGTCGTTTTATCATCCGCCCACCATCCTCCACTGGCGGGACGGGGCGGGATTGAGCCTGAGACCGTTCGTGTATGAGTACGGCGCCGTCGATAAGGCCGGCGGCGGCTACCAAGAGGGCAAGGTAAAGCGGCACTACGTCCGGCTCTTCGTCAAAGGCGATAAATACAAATTTATAGGCCTGGTGCCCGTCAATGTTCACCTCTTCGGCGTCGATGAACCCGGCAGGGTCCATCTTCTGGGGACCGACCGGTTTGGGCGGGACATATTCTCACGCTTGCTCTACGGAGCCCAGATATCGCTGTCTATAGGCCTTGTGGGCATTATCATAACCTTCTTCATCGGCTTGTCCGTCGGGG
>JAQVUQ010000507.1 GCA_028699365.1 bacterium
GGTAGATGAAAAGACACCCGGGCGGGCCTCAGGCCCGCCCTCCCTTTCGGAGGACATTCAGCCTGAGCAGCATTCGCGGACTTGCTCTCTGAGCATTGTCCGGTCATTCTCGGTTAGCAGCAACACTTTGCGCATAGAATAACACCATTACATAACTAGCTATAGCACATAACAATGTTCTTTTCATCCGGTTCATCCCTCTCCCATCCCTCTCATAACACCGAAACTGATCATAGTTTTTCTATCAGTTGGAGTATCAAAGATATACACTCTTCCCGTATGCTTTGCGCCCTGTGGTTACTGCATATCGGATAGACTGCATTATCGCTGTTTATGTTGCCTTGCCCCCACCGGCAGGATGCCATTATCCCGCTCAGGCGCTTCTCAAGCTTCTCAGCCAGAATCTTTGATTTATCGTTTCTTTTCGCATCCGATATCAATGTTTCCAACGTATAAACATACTTGTAATCATCTATCCCTTCTCTAATCCCTTCCCACTGCAATGTAGGCACCGGACCATCAGCAGACGGATAAACGATCATACCATCCTTTGGCTCCGGATAGCCTTCACCGTCAAAATCATCGTACGGATCTCCGGTTACGCCCATTCTGGTATATATAAAACTGACCTGCCCTTTGGCGCCCGTCTTGTAAAACAGAAAGCCGCAAAGATAACGATTGGGCATAATTCCGCCCTCTTGCCCGTCATAAACACCGCTGCCGTACCACCAATACTCTTGCTTCCAAAGCTTTCTTAAACGGTTTACATCCCCGGATTCAGGGGCACCACCCCAACAGATACCTGTTAAATAGGGAGAAAGCTTTTTCAATAATTCGCCTTCGTTTATGGTTACCAGAGATTTAACACCGGCCTCTTTAGCCAGACAATGTTCGTATAACGATTTTTTACCACCTCCGGACCAGATTTGCGGTTCATCCCAGCCCAGATAATACCAGTCTCCGCAATCTTCTCCACCGGTGTCCTTGATAAAGCAGTCTACGGCCAAAAACGCTTTTTTGACCACTTCCCGGTTCTCGCTGGCATTCAGATCTACCTGACCGATCTTTTTTCCTGTCAAACTCAGCGCTTGTGTCTCCAGTTCGCCGGCCCAGTAGAGAAACAAAGGACCGTCCAGCTTCAACTCCCTGCGTAACGCCTGAATCTCCGCCAGCTTCGGCGAGAAAAAAAGGATCTGCCCGTCTTTCTGCGTAAAGCGAATATCCCCAAGGCCGGGCGCAAAGAAGAGAACGCTGTTTATCCCGTGCTCTTTCATATCCGCCAGCTCTCTCCTTAATTCCTCCCGGCTCATCTTGTCATATCCGTGATCACTGGTCCACATGGCCCAATATCTGTCCGGTGGTGACTCAAGTTTAAAAGGAAGGACCGATAACTTCAGCGGCAGGACAGTGTTTCCGCCCCCTGTCGCGCTTATCAGAAGACGTGTCGAATATTCTCCGGGAGCTGTAGCGGCCGGTACTCGCAACGTCAACCAAAATGTCTGCGCATTCCCTTTGACCACATCTTCAATACTATCCTTTTTCTCCAGAAGTTCCGGGATAACGTAATACGATTTAGAAGCCCAGCTCGTTCTCTGGGGCCGGCATTTTACCGTCCTCAGATCGATATTCTCCTTACCGATGATATCTTTGCCGCCTTTCAGACGCAGATCATCGAGTATCGTCAGTTTGACGCATTTCAGATCTTTCAAAGCATAAAGGGAGAACCATGCCGGCTCATACTCGCCGGGAGTAGCCTTGATTTGCAAACCGGCGGTCACCTCTGTCCTGGCAGGAATACTGTCAGGATAAACATCCCGCGGCTCTGCCCGGCGGAAGACGATATATCCTTTTTTATTCTCATTAGGCGTAATGCCTGCAAGAGGCTTATCCGGATTTGGGCGCCTGGAGGTATAATTGAATACCGTCTCTTTTCTGATTATAGTTTTACTGTCCAACTGCTGTATTGAAGATTTCCGGAGCCTGAGGTCGTCAAACCGTACCTGACCTTTACCCGATAGCAGCAAGGCAATATCGAGAGAGTCCGCCTGCGCTATAAAAGAGAGCTCATACTCTTTCCAGTCATTCGTTCCCGTAGCCAGATCATAGGCATCAAAGCCTCTTTTATTCGGCCAATGGAGATGAACCGCGGATACTCCAGTTATGCTACCGGCCTTAACATAGAGAGAAAGCTTATATACTTCGCCCTTTTCAACAGGAATACCTTTTCTGCTTATCCAGGCATAATCCGCCTCGGCCCCGGGGATACTCCTGATAGAGACAGCAGGAGAATTATCATGAAACGCTTCCTTATCAACATAGACCTCAAAGCTATTTTGACCCGTACCTGTTTGCAGCTTTTCCCAGCCTTTTAGACCATCTTCAAAGCCACAAGTATATGTCAGACTCTCTGCCACTGCAAAAGACGGAACCCGGTTATCCAGGATCAGGGCCAAGCATGTGAACATGGCAAGAATAATCGCTGTTGACCCGATTATTCTTTGCATCCTGCCGATTGTCAAGTTACGTTACCCCCTGTAATTTACTATAAGCGATTCCTTACAGTAATTACCATATCTGCCTGTTCAAAAAACGGACAACCGGTGCTTCTTTATCATGCAGCTCAAAAACGACCACCTCATTGGTGCCGGTATGAAGAAGCGGTGCCGGTACATAGAGCGCTTTCTGAGGACCTATGTGCCAATACCGCCCGAGATTGAAGCCATTTATATAAACAACACCTTTTGTCCAACC
>JAQVUQ010000508.1 GCA_028699365.1 bacterium
TCAGAGTCTGCGATCCCGACCAGAAGGCTTACTTCGAGGAAGAGGTGCAGCTGCGGCAGAACGAGGGCAAGACAAGCTTTATCGCTGCAGGGCCGCTGGGAGTGCATTACATCTATCTGATCTGGCCCGACAGCGAAAAGTACAGTCGCTATCTCAACTTTCTGGTAGACGGCCGCTCCTCTGTCGAGACCGGCGACCCTGACTTCGACGATCTTATCCCCGACACTGCCTCGGCCATGCTCCTGGGCAGGCGCGAATATGACACCCCGCGCGGGAAATCCGTTGCCTACATATCGGCCGATACCTACCATTTCGACGGCATCTGGCTGCGGGACTTTATCTATGGTCTGCCGGCTTACAAACACTGGGAAATGGATATGAAGAGCGTCATCGACCGTTTTCTGGAGGACCAGTCGCCGGAGGGCATGATCCCCGACGGCATAGAAAGGGACGGCAGCACCTGGCGTGTCGGCCTGGAATCGGACGTGGAGTATTTGATCGTTCTGGCTGTCTGGCAGACATGGCAGGCGACGGGTGACGACGATTGGATGGAGGCAGCCCTGCCGAAGCTGGAAAAAGCCCTTGCCTATGTGCAAAGCGACCCGAGGCACTGGGACGAGAATTACAGGCTGATCAAGCGCCAGCATTCATGCGATACCTGGGATTTCGATATAGATGGTGCTTCGGATAGCGGCACAGGCCGATATGTCATAGCCGCCTGCGATCAAAGCGGCTATTATCTGGCCTTTAAAGCCATGAGCTGCATGTACCGGCATATCGGAGCAGATGAGCGGGCGGCCTTCTGGACGCAGGAAGCGGAGGCATATCGTCTCCGTGCGGTCAGTCTGCTCTG
The DNA here is from genome assembly GCA_028699365.1 of bacterium. Lineage (GTDB taxonomy): Bacteria > UBP13 > UBA5359 > UBA5359 > UBA5359 > UBA5359. Next base: position 854 of record JAQVUQ010000508.1, read on the forward strand.
GGATGGAACCAAGTTTCTTCATCACGTTCATCTGGACAATATCGAGCATGGTGATTTCGATGAAACGAAGCAACTGGCCATGGGCAATACCTGGGCGGTAACACGCGGTCTGGCAGGCAGCCGGGAAGGCACCCTGATAGTGGATGAATACAGGCGTCGTCACCGGGAAACGGGTGACGCGTATCCCTGGTGGAGCCTGCAGCCGGGCTATCCGGACGATCTCCATTATTTCGAGTCCAGTTCCTTCCTCAAACAGGGAGGATATGCCAACGGCGGCTTGATGCCATGGGTGGGCGGCGAACTCTGCCGCGGGGCATTCATGTCCGGCCGCGAAGAATACGGTGTTGAGCTTCTCCGGCAGTATGCCGGACATCTTGGCTCGCACAAAGGCGCGCAGGTATGGTACTGGCCGGATGGCCAGGCAGGTTTCCGCACGACCAATGAAGTAGCTTATGCGGGCTGGGGTATGGCGGAATGGGTCAATGCCCTGATGGAGGGATTGAGCGGCATCAGGGATATAGACTGTCTGCTGCAGGAGGTGGAGGTGTCGCCTCGATGGGTTGCAGCCGGCGTTGCAGATGCTTATGTCGTCTTCCGCTATGCTGCCTCCAGAGCTTACTTTGCCTATCGTATGCAGACAGATGCCGGCAGCAAAGTCGTGCAGTTGGCCTGCAGCGGCTCCGGACAGAGGGTTAATTTCCGCGTTCTCCTGCCGGAGGGCTGGCTGCCGCAATTTGCAGACGGCAACGGGCAGCCGCTTGACTATCATCTGGACAGGGTGGACAGGAGCAACTACGTCACCTTTTCCACGGTTATCGAGGGTTTGCTGGACATCAGGATTGAATGTCTCTCCTCAGTAGACAATTAGTTGCTTGACAGTTTGGCGGCAGAGACGATGCAGGCCGTCATCGACGGCAGCCGGCCCATTATCAAGGCGGTTATGCTCCCCAACGGTTGAGGGAGGAGCATAGGTTCTACCGGATAAGGGATCTTGTCTCTCGGTAGGCGGTGGGCGTGACACAGTGATACTGTCGGAAGGCTTTGCTGAAATAATAAGGATCATCAAGGCCTGCCTGTAATCCCACCTCGCCCACAGGCAGGCGCGTTGTCGCCAGCAGACGGGCGGCGTGCTCCATGCGCAGTTCCAGCAGATACCGAAACGGTGTCCGCCTGAGCTGCCGGCGGAAGTGGCGAATCAGCGTGGCCGGACTGCAGCCTGCCGTATCCGCCAGATCGTGTAGAGAAACTTTTTCCATATAATGGGATTGCAGATAATTTATTACCTGCTTTACATCCTCAAAGAACGGGGTTTTATCCAGCGTATCGGGGATGGCAGCATGCAATTCATCTAAAAACACGGCTCCCAGTTGATAGGCCAGGCGTTCCGTGATTGTATTGCGTTGGAAGCAGGCCACGATATAATCCGCCAGCAGAGCCAGCTCCCGGGCCAGGGAGAAGGTGCCTTGCAGCACATGCGTGCAGACAGGCGGAATACCGTCCCGGCGTGAAGGGTGATCGGCAAGCGGATTATCGGGACGATGTGCCACACTGTACTCTACCGGATGACCGGCATGGTGGTCGGGGATCAGGTGAACGCCGGCCACCAGAAACGGGTCACCGGCGTCCGGATAATAAGCTACAGCGTGATCCCAGGGCAGCAGGAGGAAGGTGCCCGAAGTAAAAAGATAGCGCTGATTATCGGCCTCAACCTTTCCCATACCGCTCTTGCACCAGAGCAGCATGCAGCTTTGCACCCGGGGAAAGGAGATTACCTCGTGAGCCCTGAACTGACGGTCGTTCGCCATTACTATCACAGGCGGCATAATGTTCCCCTTTGCATACGGAAGATAAACATCAAGGGCTTACAGGCAAAATTTGCGTGTATATTACAAATAG
>JAQVUQ010000050.1 GCA_028699365.1 bacterium
GACGTTAGGGGTCGCTTTGCTTTTCATGGGATCACCTCCAATAATCCCATATTAGCACTGTAGTTTCAAAGGTAGGAGATAAGTGAGCCGGGGAGCGAGCTTCTCAAAAAGAGAGCGACCTGGCGGGAGTAAGAGAACATTATTTCGGTGTGATTTTTAAATGAGTCAACGAATCGATTTCGGTGTCATTTTAGATGAGGCAATTCGATATGTTGACAGGAAGCAAGGTAATAGGTATAATAATTTAAAAGCTAGTTATTATATTGATAATAACTATATTAAGAGGGGATAATGGCTGTTGCCGATAACGAAATGTCTCTGCATCTTCGCATCAGGGACCAAATACAAGAAGGAATAGTAACTGGTAGAATTCGTCCCGATGAAAACGGAATTCTTCCAAGTCAGACATGGTTTGCAGAAGAGATGGGCGTAGGTATTACTACCATCAGCCGTGCCGTTAAAGAACTTGAAAAGACAGGGCTGGTTGAAAGCCGTAAACGTAAAGGCTTGATACTTAAGGATATACCGTTCAATAATTCATCATTCGTCCGGAATGCTGCCGATATGCTGCACTTTGGAGTGGCCTTCCAGGGCTTTGCCAATATTAGTCATACAAGGAACCCGCGTCTTATTGCAGGCATAGAATCCTATGCTCGCGAGGCCAACGTTGCTTTGCATATGTCGTCCTTTCCCGGATTCGATTCCGAGATGGATATTGTTGAAGATCTCCAGTTTAACACGTATGAGAAACATAAGGTGGATGGTATGCTGCTGCTTTCATCCGTATCATTATCATCGTACGTGCGCCTGCAGTCAAACGGTATACCCTTTGTTATGTTTGGCTTCTCTCCCGATTTACAGACAGTTTGTCATTGTCCTGATGCCGTAACTTCGATGTTCCTTGTGATGAAAAGTTTGTTAGCCAGGGGGTGTCGAAAAATAGCGCTCTTCGTCGGCAATTACGGTACGCTGGACGCTTATGGAAATATAGCGGTCTACCGTAATGAACTCGGTAGATACGATATAGGGTTCGATCCCGAATATATATCGGATGAGAGATATGATTCGGATGCCGCAATTGCTTTCGTGCAGAATCTTCTTGATGCAGGAAAGCAGATTGATGCCATAGTAGGTTATGATGATATTCTGGCGGCTAAGATTGCCAAACATCTCTCTTCTACAGGCAGAAGCGATATCATCATCGGCGGTTTTGGCAACTATGAGGATTACGCTGATTATGTTCAAGTGACAATTGACTACAGATATGCTGATATAGGCTATAGCGCGGCAAAGATGCTGGCGGATATGGCACGCGGGATCAAGCCGGAGCGCACTAAGCATTATTACGATGTGGAGCTGATAGAACGTTACAAGTGAGTTGAAAGAGGAGGAAGGAAATGAATAGAAGAGGATTTACGCTCATAGAACTGTTGGTCGTGATTGCCATAATTGCTATATTGGCAAGTATACTTTTTCCCGTATTCGGCAAGGCCAGAGAGAAGGCGCGTCAGGCAACGTGTCAGAGTAATCTGAAGCAATTGACTTTGGCTGTGCTTATGTATTCACAGGACTATGACGAAAAGTTCCCGCTGCCTAATCTGGCCGGCAGCACCTGGTACGGAGTAAACACCGGATTGCTCTGTTACATACCGGGCTGGTCGTGGGCCGCCAATGCCGTTAAGGGAGGCTTGCTGGATTGCCCTTCACGGAACACTGGCATGTGGGCTGCCTCTGCCAACGACAAGATGGAGTACGCTCTTAACGAGCTTTTGGGCTATTCCGGCGCCTTGACAAAACATCAGATCCAGATGTCAGATATAGACGATCCCGCATCCATGTTCGTATTCCTGGATGGAAGTTCTTATAAATCCGGCTGCCCCAATGATCCTAATATGACCTTTATGCTCTTTCCGCATAGCGGCGGATGTAATGTCTCCTATGTAGACGGCCATGTGAAATGGTGCCGGGGACCCCTCGATACGGCTGCGAGACGCCTGTTGATGAACTATAACCTTTATTATAGCCTGGTTCCCTGACCGTATTTATTATCCGCCAAATGTAAAGATGGTTTATGAGAAGAGCAGTGAGAGGAGCTGAATTATGGAGACTCCAGCAATACTTGGAGGATCACCGGTCATCAGTAACTATACTTTTTTAAGCAGCAATGACTTCTTGTTGGAGGAAGAGGACCGGGCGGCGGCTGTGGCCGAGATTGCCGGCGGCAATTATTTCGGCCGGCCGGGCGCTCCTCAAATAGCGGCGCTGCAGAAGGAGTGGGCGCATTACTGCGGCACGGAACATGCTGTTGTTTTGAACAGCGGCACTGCGGCTCTTCACGGAGCGGTTGCCGCTGCCGGCATCGGTCCCGGCGATGAAGTTATAGTGCCGGCTTTTACCTTCCTGACTACCGCCACCAGCGTCATGTATCAAAACGGTATACCTGTCTTCTGTGACATTGATCCGCAAACTTATACTATGAGCCCTGAATCTGTTGAACGCTTAATCAGTTCACGAACCAGGGCGTTGATTCCTGTACATGTGCTGGGTCTTCCTGCAGATATGGATGCCATATGTTCTATCGCCAGGAAACATAATCTCATAGTAATAGAAGATGCCTGCCAGGCGCATGGAGCGGAATACAACGGTAAGAAAACCGGAAATCTGGGGGATATGGCTGCCTTCAGTCTTCAGAGATCGAAGAACCTTTCTACCGGTTGTGATGGAGGCTTGTTCACGACAAACAGTCTGGAGTTTTGTGAGCGGGCTGAGATGGTTGGGCGCTTCGGTGAAGTTCTGCGGCCTGATGAAGCGCGCCGCTATAATGCAGCGCATTTGGGGTGGATGTACAGAAGCGATGAAATACTGGCGGCTATTGCCAGAAAGAGATTGAAGAGGCTCGATGCGGATACCGAAAAACGCCGGGCGCTGGCACATCGGCTCACGGCCAGGTTATCGAAGCTGCCGGGTGTTATCACTCCTGTAGAGCCGGAAGGACGCAAGCACGTCTACCATATTTATGTGCTCAGATTCGATCCGGCTGCAGCCGGTTATCCGGATATGCCGCTTGCCGCATTCAGGAGTATTATAGAGGAGGCGCTTGCCGCAGAGGGTGCCCCGGTCTGCCGGTGGCAGCTCACACCGCTCTATAAACAGACTTTGTTTATGGAGAAGGCAGGCTATGGGAAGGGTTGTCCCTGGAGTTGTCCGCATGCCCGGAGCATAGAGTATTCGGATGAGATATGCCCGGAAACCGTGAAATTCATGGACAGTTACGTGGGCATAATGAACGCTGTGCCTGGTGAGACAGAGCACGGAATGAACCTTATTTGCGATTGCTTTGAGAAAATATGGGAGAACCTCTCCACGATAATGGATAGCAGCATGAGCTTGATGCATCATTAGGAAGAGCGTAATTTTGAAGTAGCGGAGGAAAAAATGAACAGGATATTCCGGATGGGTTTTATGTTTATTTTGATGGCCATATCTGCTGTGCCTGCCGACTCAGCCGATACGGCTACCGTGAATCCGGGGTTTTACGGGAGGCTCGGAGATTTTCACGAGTTGGGATCGTATTCCTCATATCCGTCGTACTACGACCTGGACTACTACAGGGAACATAATGCCAGGTGGTTCTGGCTGGGGCACCAGTGGGTGGTCCCGTATCTGCTGACGGATACCTGCAAGGTGCGGGAGGGGATAAATGAGTTCAAGCATAAATCGAAGATCTGGTATGAAGTCTTCTGGTGGGGGAATCATTCCGTCTGGGGGGGTAAAAGCCATAAAACCGTCTTTGGATTAGGGCAATTGCCCGATTCCGTAATGAAAAAACTGCAGGAGAAAGGAATCAAACCCGGAGGCGGCGATGTATACGGAAAAACCTGGATTGATCTTGCCGCAAATAGCGGAAACAATCCGCTTATGGATAATATAAAGAAGACAATCGCCTGGCAACTGGATACTATATTCAGTTACTGTGGAAAGGACGCTCTTTACGGTGTAATGTTGTCTGAAGAGGAACCGGATATTTGCCTGAATTACAATATTCCACGGAGCGCTGCAGCCGATTACAACAAAGTTACTGCCGATAAAAGAGAGGTTAAGGCAAAGATGACGGCAGTGATGAACCAGTTGTATGATTTTGTGAAGAGCCGCTATCCCTGGCTCAAGGTTGCGCCGGGGGTCTATACGGATTGGGTGGATACGGGAAATTTGAAACGGGACGCTAATATCATGGATTGCTATCCCGGTGCCGGTGAGGAAGAGAAAGCTATTGAGAAGTGGCTGAAAGCATGGGGAAATGAAGAAGAAAGCTTTGTTCTTCTCGACGGTTATGGTATGCATGATCGCAAGATAGAATGCGGCAGGTTCGATAAACTTACCTCCGGCTTTATGAAGCGTGGGATCACAAATATTGGCTTCTTCCACCCCAAGCTCTCGCTGGAAGATAAGGTATACCGGCTTTACGATGTTAACGGGGCTAAAGGATCAGGACCTTATGATGTGAAAGAACATGCTGAATATACACGTGCACTGATCAAGGAAACCGAAGAGATTGCCGATATGCTGAAACCTCTCCTGGGTAATAGAATGCCTGCAATGCCAGTTGCTCCGGAAAGCAGTCTGGAGAAAAAAGAGGGGATTATCCGGATTATCGATGCCTGGTACGGCTTTCGCGAAAGACTGCTTGATCTTGCTTATGACGATCTGCAAAAGCTGAGTGCAAATCAGAATGTGGGAACCGTTGCTGATATTCTGGCGGCAGAGGGTTTTCTGCCGGACGATAAACGACCTGAAACGGTTGTTACCGTGGAGGATATCGTCTGGTTAGAAAAGCAGACGAAAGAATACCGGCAGCTTCCCGATTTTTATAAAGCAATGGTGCCCTTGGAGGAGAAGCTTCATGCAAATATGCGGGTCGTTGCCGAAGGGATATCTATAGGGAATGATGACAGATTTACGCCTGCGGTGAAGAGAAGCATTGCACAGAAGCTTAAAAGCATGTCGGAAAACCTCAGGCTTGGAAGCGGCCTGGAGGCGTTTGAGACGGCACAGGCGTTGAATCGGGATCTACGGGCAGCCGGCGTGGATCAGAGCTGGAAGTTGCATCTGGTGTTGGGAAACCGCTATGGAAAACCGCTCAACGTCAACGCAACGGTTTCGGTCGATTACGGTAATGGAACTCCCCTGGTAATCGGCTCCAAGTCCCCGTTTATAGCATCGGGTGCACCAATCGTGGAATGGACGATGTATCTGCCCAAACGCCCGGCAGCCCTCTGCGTTGCCACCGGCAAGTGGTCCGGATTGCTTGATGTAAGGGCCATAGAGATATCCAATTCCAGAGAGAAGATGCTGCCCAAATCCTTTAGCCGGGCCGACCATATGAAAGGGGTGGAGGAATGGATAAAGGATAATTCCGGGAGTTTCACTCTGGCGCCGTGGGCCAGTATATCCAGCGTAAGAATAGAGTATTAATAACGCTTGTGAGGTGGGGAATTGTGCGAAAGCTAATAAGTGGTATTGTTTGCTCGGTAATATTAATATGTCTGGTCTCAACCTGTGACGCGGATTTGATTGCTCAGTGGAATTTCAGTGAGGGTAGCGGGACTACTGTTTCGGATAGTGTGGGAACGTATAACGGCGAGTTGCACGGCAAGGTGCTGTGGGTTGCGGATACTCCTCCCGTTCCCGAAAGTAAGATGTGCCTGGAGACCGGCGGGACCGGAAGCGATTATGTTGATATGGGAATATCAAGCGCTCTGTCTCCGAGTTCAATCACAGTCTCCTTGTGGGCCAAGGGCAAGGCGGACGGTTCCAGCTTCATAAATCAGACGCTGATAGGTAAATACTCCGCCGTTCCGGGATCGTATGAGCTTAGTTTTACCAGCAGCGACAGCACCGGCAAGCTCTGCTTCAGGGCCTTCAACAGCCAGGGATCTTACAGAATGGCCGGGAATACGGCCGCTGCCCCATTTACCGCTGCTGCCTTCAACGACGGCAAGTGGCACCACTTTGCCGGGACGATGGACCAGGCAACCGGTGCAGTCAGCCTTTACGTTGACGGTTCACTGGTGGAAACCCTGTATCTTACGGCCGGTTACGGCCTCAACAGCACCAGCCAGCCTCTGTATATAGGCCGCCGGCCGTTTCCTACATCTCAATGTCCATTTAAGGGTAGAATTGCAAACGTTTCTATTTACAATACTGCCTTAAGTGCGGTGCAAGTAAAAAGTCTGACGGCAAAGGGTGGCCTTGCTTCCTGGAAGCTGGGCCAAAGGACCGGGAGTTCCGTAGCGGATATTCTGGGACGTTACGATTTCAGTGCATCACAGACCGTGGATTACGACGGCACAATCAACGGTAATGTCTCGTGGATCACGGATGCCCCGTTTATACCTGGAAACGACTATGCTGCGCTGTTTGGCGGCACAGGCAGCGATTATATCGATATGGGTACGTCCAGCGCCCTGTCGCCAAGTTCGATAACGGTCTCCCTGTGGGCCAAGGGCAAGGCGGACGGTTCCAGCTTCATAAATCAGACGCTGATAGGTAAATACTCCGCCGTTCCGGGATCGTATGAGCTGAGTTTCAGCGCCAGCGATAACTCGGGCAAGCTCTGCTTCAGGGCCTTCAACAGCCAGGGATCTTACAGAATGGCCGGGAATACGGCCGCTGCCCCATTTACCGCTGCTGCCTTCAACGACGGCAAGTGGCACCACTTTGCCGGGACGATGGACCAGGCGACCGGTGCAGTCAGCCTGTACGTTGACGGTTCACTGGTGGAAACCCTGTATCTTACGGCCGGTTACGACCTCAACAGCACCAGCCAGCCTCTGTATATAGGCCGCCGGCCGTTTCCTTCATCACAATGTCCATTTAAGGGTAGAATGGCAAACGTTACTATCTACGACACAGCATTGACCGCAACGGAAATAGCGGCACTTGCATCTGAGCATATGGACAAAGTAAATCCAGGTTTTTACGGTCGTCTGGGTGACTTTACTTTTGCCGGCAGTTATCCTGCTTATTTCAATACCGACTATTTCGAGCGACACAACATCAAGTGGTTCTGGTTGGGGCATCAATGGGTGGTTCCGTATCTGCTGGCGTCCAGCCAGTATAACAATAATGTGCCCGGTGCCGTCAATCAGTTCAAGCAGACATCGAAAATCTGGTATGAGTTGTTCTGGTGGGGTGATCACACACAATGGAACGGTAAATACGGCTTTGCCAATAATTCGCTGCCTTCCGGTGTCGTTGCGGATCTTGCCAATCAGGGCCATCCTTATCCCGGGGGAGATAATTTACTGGGTAATTCGTGGCATGAGCTTGCTGCCAACGACGGCGATAATGCGCTTATGGATAGTGCAAAAAAAACCATCAGGTGGCAATTGGATACCATATTCCAAACATGCGGTACGGATGCCCTGTACGGTGTGGTTTTATCTGAGGAAGAGCCGCATGTCTGCTTCTCTTTGAATAATGACCCTGCCAACGGTTATGAAATTCCGGCAAGCAGTCGGGCGGAGTTCAGCACTGTGAACGCAACGGCACAGCAGGAACTGTTCACGGTCATGAACATCCTCTACGACTATGTAAAGGATTATTGTCAGACGACATACGGTGTCAGTATCAAAGTGGCGCCGGGTATTTATCCGCAGTGGGTTATTCCGGTGCAGGAGACGGTAACCCTGAAATACGATGCAGCCGTTATGGACCTTTATCCTAATTTCGGTGCCGAGGCGGACAAGATACGGGAGTGGCTGGATGCCTGGGGGCAGAATACGGAACAATACATACTTATAGATGGGTACGGCGATCTTGACCGCTACCAGGAGATCGATCGCTTTGACAAGTTGATTGATGGTCTTACGGAGTATAACCTCCGTAATATAGGCTTTTTCTATCCATCCCTCTCCCTTGAGGACAGAATATACAGAGTTTGTGATGTGTGGGGGACGGATGCCGCCTATGATGCAACGGGACACAGCACGCACGTAAGTGACATGATGTATGAGACGACCGCAGCGGCAGAGGCATTTGCTACCGTGATTCCGAATAAATTGCCGAGTCTTCCATCCTCTACGGTTCCGTCCAACGACAGCCGGAAGAACCAGTTGAATCTTCTAAGTTCCTGGTACGACTATCGCGAGAGGGTATCGAATACGGTCTATGACGATTATCTCAGGATGGGGGCATACCTTTATCTGCAGACGATATCGGATATTCTTTATGCGGAAGGGTTCCTGACGGATTCCTCTTACCAGGTTAATAATACGCTTACCCCCGGCACTTACAATCAGTGGAACACGTGGTCCAGAGGGTGTTTCAAGCCCGATACCCCTGATGCCCCTCCGGCAATGAGCTTCTACAATGCGGCCATTCCGGCAGAAACAACGTATTTATCGGACATGGCAACTCTGGCTAACGGTATTTGTATGCGGCCGGATAACGGCTTTTCACAGGCGTTACTCGACCAGGTTTCCGCCTGTCTTACTGCTATAACGAATGCGCTCGATTCCGGCAACTGCACGGTTGCATATACGGAGACCACAGGCCTGTATAATCTGCTCAGGGCCAATAATGCAGACCGCAGTTACAAGCTCTATTTGAAGCTTATCAACAATTACGGCTATTCCCTTTCCGTTCAGGTCGGTGTTGCTGTTGACTATGGGAGCGGGTTTCAGGTTCTGCGTTCCGACCGGCCCTTTGAAAACTCGAGTGCAGGGTATACGGAATGGACGTTATATTTGAAGCAGATGCCGGAGGCGGTACACGTATATACGGGCTCATGGACGGGGAGTGTGCCGGTCAATCCCATGCAGCTATCCAATTCGCAGGGAAGCATCGGCTCTATGGCGTATACGATTGACGATCCGGTATATGCAAGTGACGGCAACCCTACCGTAAACAGCATAATTACCGGCACCGATACGTCTTATGTGCTCCGTCCGTATTCAAGTTACTCCGGGATTATTTTAAGCTATTAAGAACGATGTCCATCGTTTGGAGGTCAAAGTAATGAACGACGTAAACGCTGTTGCGGCACAGGTAATGACCGATGCTCCGGCAGTCTCAAAGCGTGCAAAGCGCTGGGACAGGCTGCCGGAGGATTACGAGTTTACCAGGAAAGATATTGCCCGGAACATGGCGTGCTGTATCCTGATGGATGCATTCTTCGCCTTCGGTTTTGCCGATCTGCAGATTGCACTTCAGCCGTTGCTGGTCTATCTTGGGGCCTCGAATACCCTGATCGGGTTTATAACGGGCATGAACTGGCTCACTTATCTCGGCCTTTTCCTGTCGCCCTGGATCAGCCGGCGGATGGAGTACAAGAAGAAATATTTCTTTGTCACCAATATTCCTTATCTTTTGCCGTTGCTGGTAGTAGGGATTGCCATAATCGCCTCAACCGGGTTGGGCTGGTCAAAAGAACTGCTGCTGACCATAGTTATCTGGTCATTTGTGTTTCACTGGCTGTTCGGCGGATTTGTTTCCCTGCCGCATACCGAGTATATAGCCGCCTGTATTCCGGCTTCAAGTCGTGCCACTATGAGCGGTATATCGATCAGCGTGGGTTCCGGGCTCGGTATTCTGTCTACGGCCATAGGCTACTTTATCCTGGCAAAATTCCCCAAACCCGGTTGCTTCGGGATCCTCTTTGTAATGACATGGTTTATTACGCAGGTTGGGTATCTGGCAACGCTGTTGGCAAAGGAAAAAAGAACGCCTGTCGAGCGTGCCCCCGGGGCCTGGTCTAAAGACATGTTCCGGTCGTTCCGGAAGGACAAGCGGTTTGTCAGATTTACGGTGATATGGGGATTGTTTTATTTTTTCCTTGGAACGGGCGTCTGGAGTTTTATTAACCTTTACGGACTGAAAGATCTCGGCATGCTGGCTAAGACCGCTGCCATTATGGGGAGCGTAGGTCTTATCTCCAGATTGATTACTTCCGCTCCCATGGGTGCGGCAATAGACAGAATGGGGGCAAAGAGAGTCTTTCCATGGCTGGGTATAGCCGGCGGTCTGGTGGTTCTTCCGGTGCTGATTCTGCGGAATTCATTAGGGGTGTACGTCAGCATTGCTCTGTCATCGGCATATCTCTCGGCTTTCTGGGCCTGTTGTATGGTTCTGAAATACGGACTTCCGAAGCCGGAGCACAGAAGCGGGCACTTTACGATTCTGATCATGGTACAGGTAATTGCAGTGTCTCTGGGAGCCATACTTATAGGCAGAATGCTGGATGCGATAGGGTATATTCACGTATTCACACTAATAGCGGTTTTTGGATTCGCCCTGTCGCCGGTTACATGGTTCCTGATGAGGGATTTTCCGGCAAAAACGACGGATTTTCACTGAGTTTATAGATGAAGACGTAGGCTGTTACAATAAAAAGTTGCTGCAACCCTTGTTTGTCCTATATGACTATGGTAATATTGCTATAGTCATATTTTTTTGGGAGGCACTAAAGCGCATGAAAATAGCGGCCGGCAAGTTCAAAGCTCAATGCCTTAAGCTTATGGATGAGGTAGAGAAGCATCACACGGAGATAATCATTACTAAATATGGAAAGCCGGTAGCCCGGCTTGTGCCCGTCGGCGAGCAGCCGGTCCGTCCGGTCTTCGGATTACTCAAAGACAGCGTATCCGTCTATGGGGATATCGTCGAGCCGGTCGGAGATACATGGGAGGCGGACGGACATAATGAATGACCGGATGCTTCTGTTGGATACGCATATCTGGATATGGCTGGTTAATGGAGACAGAGAGCTGCTCAGCTCAGAGAGCCTTGGCCATATAGAAAAGGCTGCCGGCAAATCCGCCCTGCTGTTATCGGCTGTTTCCGCCTGGGAGGTGGCCATGCTGGAGGCTAAAGGCAGGCTGAGGCTCTCCGGAGGTTGTATGGATTGGGTGCAAACGGCTGTAAAGGTTCCAGGGATGTCTCTATGCATTATAACCCCCGAGATAGCTGTAAACAGCAGCCGGTTGCCGGGTAACTTTCACGGCGATCCGGCTGATCGTATTATAGTTGCTACTGCCAGAGA
>JAQVUQ010000509.1 GCA_028699365.1 bacterium
GAGGCCCTTACCTGCTCCTCCCGGGCGCTGCTGCCTGCCTCCATAAGGTCGGAGACGATATCCCTGAAAACCACGGCGGGTGAGGCCTCGGCCAGTTCCATCGGCACCTCCGTCAGGCGATAAGTATTCTTGCCGAAGTGCTCGGCCGTGAAGCCCAGGCTCTTAAGTATATCGCTTCTCTCTTCAACGATGGACATCTCCGCCGGGCGAAGCTCTATGGTCTCGGGCAGGAGCAACACCTGCACCTGCGATCCTGCACCGTCGGCCCGCATCAGGCGGTCGTAAAGTATTCGCTCATGAGCAGCATGCTGATCAATGAGAATGATCGACAGGTCGTCGTAAGCCACCACATACATCTGCAGTGCCTGGCCGATGATGTTTATACCCGGTTTTGTGGCCGGAAAGCCGGAGAAGTCATTGTCTGTAACGGATACCTTGACCTCTGCCTCCATCATGGACGTCTTCATGGACGGGGCCTGTTTATCGCCGAAGAAATCGGTAAAGGAATTCTCCATCAACTGCATATTGAGCGGCTCCTGCCGATCACGCGGTTTATGACTGTTATAGTTGTTATGGCTGTGCGGCAGCGTTCCGCCGCCCATGGGCATATCCGGACGGGCTTCGGTAAAGGGACTCAGCGTCTTGAGTCTCCGGTCCAGCAGGGTGTGGCGCACGGTGCGCTCCAGCAGGGCCCCGGCATCGCGCTCATCCACAAAGCGGACTTCCGCTTTCTGAGGATGGACGTTGACATCGAGCCGGGATGGATCGACGCGCATTCTGATCAACGCCAGCGGGTATCTTCCCGCAGGCAGAAGCTCGCGGTAGGCTCTCTCCAGCGCAAACCTGAGCACGGCGGATTGGACCAGGCGGCCGTTGATTATCAGGGTCTGATCGGATCTGTTGCTGCGGCTGAATCCCGGCCTGGAGACCAGCCCGCTGATGGAGGCGTAATCGTTCTCCGCCGCTATCTCTACGAAACCGTCCACGGCCTGCCGCCCGTAAATATCCACCAGGCGATCCTCGGCCGAGGCTGCCGGCACCGCGTTGAGAAGTTCCCGGCCATCGGCTGTCATGACAAAGGCTTTCTCCGGGTAGGCCATGGCGTATCTCTCCATGACCTCCTGTATCTTCCGCTGTTCCGTATTACTGGTTTTCAGGAATTTCAGCCTGGCAGGCAGGTTGTAAAAGATGTCTGAAACGGTGATGGACGTTCCGGGCGGGCATCCGATAGGCGTTATCTCCACCGGCTCATCGCCCTGAGCCAACAGTTCCGCACCCTCGTCGGAATCGTGCCGGCGGCTGATTATCCGCAATCTGGACACCGCTCTGATGCTGGCCAGCGCCTCGCCTCTGAAACCGAGGCTGTCGACGGCGTAAAGATCGGCTTCTTCGGCTATCTTACTGGTGGCATGCCTTTCGGCTGCCAGCGGCATATCGTCGGCATAGATGCCGGAACCGTCGTCGGTGACACGGATAAGCGCTTTGCCGCCATCCTGTATATCCACCGTTATACGGTTTGCGCCCGCATCTATGGAGTTTTCGATAAGCTCCTTAACTACGGAAACAGGCCGCTCTATTACTTCTCCGGCCGCAATCTTCTCTCTCAGACTGTGAGGCAATACCTTGATGACGGTCATTGCATGCTCCTTTATCTGTCTATTCAGTCAAACGCACTTTAATGCTCTGCAGCCGATTCATGACTTCAATCGGCGTCATGTTGAGAATGTCCATGGATCTTATCTCACCCAGCACCGGATCCTCGGGCGCGGCAAAGAGATTCAACTGGTCTGCCGGTGTCGCCTGGGGCATCTCCAGTCGCCTGCCTTCTAGTTCGTGCAGCACGGCTCTGGATCTCTCCACCACCTTACGGGGAATGCCGGCCAGCCTGGCGACCTCTATACCGTAGCTGCGGTCCGTGCCGCCTACGGCTATGCGATGCAGGAAGATGATATTGTCGCCGTCTTCCCGCACCAGAACGCGATAATTGCGCACTCCCGTGAACTGCTCTTCCAACTCGTTGAGCTGATGGTAATGTGTGGCAAAGAGAGTCTTGGCTCCCAGCTCATGCAGCGATTCCACTATGGCCCAGGCGATGCTCATGCCGTCAAAGGTGCTGGTGCCGCGGCCCAGTTCATCGATCAGTATCAGGCTGCTGCCGGTGGCATGATTGAGAATATTGGCCATCTCCGTCATCTCCACCATGAAGGTACTCTGCCCTGCCGCCAGGTCATCATGTGCGCCGACGCGACAGAAAACTCTGTCCACCAGGCCTATCCCGGCCTCGGACGCGGGGACGAAGGAGCCTATCTGCGCCATCAGCGTTATCAGGGCCACCTGTCGCAGATAAGTGGACTTGCCGGCCATATTGGGTCCGGTGATAATCATGATATGCGTAGAACCGCCGGCAATATCCGTATCGTTGGGCACATAGGCATTGTTGCCTCGCTCCACCACCGGATGACGGCCGTCCTTTATCCGGATGGCACCGTTCTCCTGAATAACAGGCCGGCAATAAGCGTTCTTTCCGGCCGTCACGGCCAGCGCCAGCACGACATCGGATTCCGCCACCGCGGCAGCCGTATGTTGGATTGCTTCGGCATAAGGGATTACGGCATCACGCACCGCGTTGAAGAGTTCGTATTCCAGAGTCCCTATTCTCTCCTCGGCGTTGAGGATCATGCTCTCGTAGTCCTTCAGTTCCGGAGTTATGTATCGCTCCGCATTGACCATGGTCTG
>JAQVUQ010000510.1 GCA_028699365.1 bacterium
CCTTTACTAAAAGCTCTCATTTCAACGTTTCCGAGCAGACCGCTCAAGCTTTTCGCTTAACAACGCTGACCTTAGAACTTTGAACCGCGCTCGAAGAGCGCATTTTCAGTTCTTCTTGTTGTGCTTCCACCCCTTGCCGCGCTTAACCTTTTTTACCTTCTCCAGTTCACTGCCCCCGATATCTTCCTTTACCATCTTTCCATCGGCCGTCAGGCCGGCACCCTGGCCAGCTTCAACGGATTCCGTGCGCCTGGAAAATTTATCGAACAACTCTACCGGCTTCGCGGCCTGTGTAACTTCTATGAGATATTTGTAAACTCTTAAAGTAGTCCCTCTGACTCCGGCTATCAGCGCCGGAGTGGCAATCTCAAAGTAGGTCTGCGGCAATGAAGAATCACGGCTGTATACCACCTGCGGATCATCCGTGTCGTCTTCAATCCTTACCGCACTATGATAGCCGGAGGGTATGCCGGCCTTACCGGCCTTGAAAGATTGCAATATGGTCAGTCTGGTTTCCTGGCAGATATTCAGGCGGCTGCTGTCGGCAAAGGCAAGATCGGCGCTCGCCGCCGTCGCAGTCTGTATCCTGTCGGCCGGCAAGAGCTTCATATTATTGGCGGCAGCCTGCGCTCTGTTGCTCCAGTTCCATGCCTCGTCCTGATCCTGCCGGTAATCATCCCGACGCAAGACCCTGACATTGCCGGAGACATTAGAAATCACGGCCTGACAGACATCGGCCTTGACAGTGCTGCCGTCCAGCAGCATAACGACGGCCTTGTTCTTATCCGGCCTGTTGGGTTTTCCATGCCAGGGACAACCCACGAAGTAGGCCAGGCTGTAAACCGCACTGCCGCTGTTACGATAGATATCCCTGTTCAGATAGAGATCATCGTAACAGTGCCCGGTGGGACACTCAAGGCTTCTTGCGTCCACCCCGTATTCAGCCAGTTCCGTTAACGAAGAAGGACTGCATCCTTTATCATTATAGTACATCTTTATGGCGGCATTTATGGCCTTGAGATTGAAATCACAGGCATTCTGACGACTCTGATCGCCGGGTGACAGAATAACGGCGTATACGACCGCGGTCAATAATATTACAATGCCGATAACCACCGCCAACTCCACCAGAGTAAAAGCTCGCTCTTTAAAATGCCTGAACATGGCTGATCCTCCTGCCTTCCCTTTTAATAGTTGAATTCGACATGACGTGCAATTATCCTTCTTATTCGGCATCTGAAGAACGCTTGTCAGAACTGCTGATGTCCGGTAGGACAACGGCAACTTCACGAGGAATGGAATAACGGTTATAATACAAGTGTAGTTGCTCATTTATTAAATGGGGGATGTGCTCTCTAATGTTCAAGGGCAAAAAGGTTATTGTCGTCATGCCGGCGTATAACGCCGCCCTGACACTCAGACAAACTTACTCTGAAGTGATGCAACAGGATTATGTAGACGAAATAATCCTGGTCGACGATGCCAGCCAGGATGATACGGTGGCCATAGCCAGAACTCTTGATAAGATCAAGTTGCATATACACACCAGCAACAAGGGATACGGCGCCAATCAGAAGACCTGTTACAAGTCGGCCCTTGAAGAGGGCGGCGACATTATCGTCATGGTTCATCCGGATTATCAATACACACCCGCATTGATTCCGGCCATGGTCACCCTCATCGGGAACAATCTCTATCACTGCGTCATGGGCTCCCGCATACTGGGGGGAGGAGCCGTAAGAGGCGGCATGCCGTTATGGAAATACGTTTCCAACCGCTTTATTACCCTGGTCGAGAACATACTGATGGGGGCAAAGCTGTCCGAGTATCACTCCGGTTACCGTGCTTTCTCCAGAGAATTGCTGGAAAAGCTGCCGCTGGAGGCCAACTCCGACGATTTTGTCTTCGATAATCAGATGCTGGCGCAGATATTGTGGCTGGAACAGACAATAGCGGAAATAAGTTGTCCGACCAAGTATTTCAGAGAGGCATCATCAATCAATTTCCGCCGCAGCCTGAAGTACGGATTCGGCTGTCTGTTGACGGCAGCTTCCTTCAGGCTTGCGAAGATGGGATTGATAAGAACAAGCGTCTTTCCACAACCGGCTTCCATTCGTTACAATAGCAGTAATTAACAAAGGAGCTCTGCCGAATATGCCATCCTTTAAGGATAAAGAACTGCTGATTGTTACGGGCCTCCTACTGGTAGCATCATACCTGTTGCTTACTAATTTAGGGAACCAATATCTATGGCAGGATGAAGCACAAACCGCATTAATAGCCAAGACCGTCATAACTCATATGGTTCCATTAGGGTATGACGGGAAAAACTACTTTTCGCAAGATTGGGGTGCTGAATACGGCAATAATTGTCTATGGCGATACCATACATGGTTGCCATTTTATTTATTGGCATTGTTTTTCAAGCTCTTCAAAATCAGCACTTATACCGCCAGGTTGCCTTTTGCCTTGCTTGGTACGGCAACAGTATTACTCACTTACTTCTTTGGTAAGCATCTTTGGAATAGTAAGAAAGCAGGATTAGCCGCAGCAACGCTTCTACTTCTATCCGTGCCTTTTCTAATTGTTTCCAGACAGTGCCGATATTATAGTCCTACCATCTTTCTTTCCTTGCTGGCATTGTTTACCTACCTAAAATATACCAGTGGAAACAGACGTGCGATAATCACTTTCGCCGTCTCTTCTATACTCCTGTTTCAATCACATTATATA
>JAQVUQ010000511.1 GCA_028699365.1 bacterium
CCCGCCTCGGCAATTTTACGGCTCTCGCGCTCATAGGCTTCGAACAGGGATGTCAGCGTATCGATATCGGCCAGGTTGAAGTTGAAATCGGAAAACTGCACCTCTCCCTGATAATGCACGTCGCCGTAGGTGACTCCGTTGGCCCATTCGATATCGTAGACGCTGTTCACCTTCTGGATATAGGTGGTTATCCGCTCCAGACCGTAAGTTATCTCGGCCGAAACGGAGGGCAGATCTATGCCTCCCACCTGCTGGAAGTAGGTAAACTGGGTGATCTCCTGCCCATCCAGCCAAACCTCGCAGCCCACGCCCCAGGCGCCCAGAGTGGGGGATTCCCAATCGTCATGGATGAAGCGCACATCGTGTTCTTCCGGCACCAGCCCCAGCGCCCTGAGGCTGTCCAGATAAAGTTCCTGCACGTTCTCCGGGGACGGCTTGAGAATCACCTGATACTGATAGTAATGCTGCAGCCGGTTGGGATTCTCCCCATAGCGCCCGTCTGTAGGTCGCCTGGAAGGCTGGACATAGGCCACCTTCCAGGGCTCGGGTCCCAGCGCACCCAGAAAGGTGGCCGGATGCATTGTTCCGGCCCCCATCTCTATATCGTAAGGTTGCTGAATAACACAACCCTGGCCGGCCCAGTACCGCTCCAGGGCCATAATAACATCCTGGAAATTCACGCTTTAACTCCTCATTTCATTCGTCGTTCAGGCTGAAGGCTGAGGGCTGAAGGCTATTAGTAGCCACGCTCTGGTAGACTGCTTTAGCCTTCTTTTATCCAGGCTTACTTCTCAGCTGTAATTAAAGCTATCAATTAAGCCCAAGCGTTCTACTTCAGCCTTCAGTCTTTAAAGCTTCAGCCTAATCACTCGCTTTCCAATTCGGCGATATTCTCATCCTCGACTATTTTCAGCGTCTGACGCCTCTTTTTATCCAGTTCTATCGTACTGCGGGTGACAAAGGCTGCCAGAAGCGCAGCGGCAATGGCGCCTATGGATACCAAATGCACCGGAATATCGGCCAGCAGCCGTCCGCCGTAACGCACCTTGACGCCGGTTACTTCCCAGTCGCGGGCCATCTCTTCCACATCAGCAAAGAGTTCCATGGCTGAAACAAAGACGTCGTCCCGCTCCTTGCGCTTTATCTCCAGCCGGGCCAGAGCCTCAAGGACATCGCCGTCCGTCTCTTTCAATGCGTCCAGAGCTTCGTCATAAGTGGCGCCAACTCTCTCGCGTATAACATCAACGCTCTGCAGATCTATCGGCATGATCAACCCACCTCCTTGATTTTTCCTTCTTCCCGGGCCTGCATCAGAAACTCGCGGCTCCTGATCCTGCCCTCGGAGCGGTAATCTATAAACGCTCCCATAACCCGCTCTATCTCCGTCAACAGCCCCTCGGGCACATCGGCTCTGACAAGCTGACCGATATCGGTGATCAGCAGCAGCCGCATCAGACGGACCGCATCCGCCGATACCGCCACCATATGCGCGGCTGACGGCTGGCACTCCCGACAGAGCAGGCCTCCTATCGAAACATCGAAGCGCCAGGCGCTTCCCACCATAGCACTGCAACGGGCACAACGCTCCAGTTGGGGACGATACCCCAGCAGAGACATCAGGCGCACTTCGAATATCCTGGCGATCAGGTCAGGTCCGGCCCCGCCTTCCAGCAGGCGCAGCACCGCCCAAAGCAACTCGAAGATATCGTCGTGGGCCTCCCTGTCTTCCGTGAAGTTGTCCACCAACTCCGCAAAATAAGTAGCCATAGCCGTAAGGTAGAGATCGCTCCTGACAGCAGGCAAACCGTCTATCAGCTCGGCCTGGGTGATTATGTCCAAGTTGCGCCCTTCCGCCAGCATGTAGTTGGCATGAATAAACGGCTCCGTCCTGCCGCCCAGGCGACTTTTAGGCTTCCTTGCTCCCTTGGCTACAGCACTTATTTTACCATAATTGCGCGCAAATATGGTAACTATCCTGTCGGATTCTCCCAGGATACGCCGCCTGAGCACTATCCCCTCAGCTTTATACAGAGCCATACCGTTCTTCTCCCGTTCGACACAAACATCGCAGTGTAATCTCCTGCGGTTATATCTGCAATAATATCACAAATGCGCCCTCATGCTTAATAACCCAACGGGCGCACACACAGGTGCGCCCCTACATCTGTCGACTCGGATAATCATAAACCATTATTACCCAGGAATCCTCTTTGCCATCACATCAGAAACGAGTAATGAGAAGCGAGGCCAGAATCAGGTAGATGAAGATGCTGATGATATCGTTGAGGGTGGTTATAAACGGTCCTGAGGCAAAAGCGGGATCCCGCCCGGCCCATCGAAACGCCAGAGGAATTGTTGTACCCATGACGGATGCCAGAGCCAGGGTAACCGACATGGACAGCCCTATTACCAGCCCCAACTGCCACTGCCCCAGCCATATCTGCGCTACCAGGCCTACCAGAACTCCGCTGGCCAGACCGAGCAGCAGCCCTACTATCGTTTCACGCCCGATTATGGCGGGAATCTGGCGGATCGTCAGGCTTCCCAGCGCTATGGATCTGATCATCGATGCCAGAGACTGTGTGCCTACGTTGCCTCCGGCCGCCATAATTACCGGTATGAAGAAGGTATCGTTGGGAAAAGTCACGAAAATCATCGTCGGCGCTGACCACCTGGCTTTAAACGGCGATATCGCCAATAAAATCGGCACTTATCAGATCGCGGTTACGGC
>JAQVUQ010000512.1 GCA_028699365.1 bacterium
CCGTATATCCGGTATGTTACGGTCAGCGCCGATGCCGGAGAGATCATCGATAAAGATATCGATCCGTCGCTTCCCGGCCTGCAGGTGGGTTGCAATCGGGGCGAGGCCGTTTGCCGCCTGCTGTCGCCGTCCCAGGCCGAACAAGCCTGCATTACCGTCCTCTGTGACGGTATTACCGGTAAGGCCGGCATCTTCTTCAAGCCCCATCTTCGCGATACGCTGCTGACAGGTCTGGTCGATATTCGTACCGGCGCCGTCAGGCAAAGCAACCCCAACCTGTATGAAGGAGACGGCTGGTTTACCGGTAATTTCCTGTCCGGAGCCCGGGGGGCTGTGTTTGTTAAAGGCGAACTCCTGCCGGGAACCCTGATCACCGCTTCTTACGATACCGGCAAGCAGGCTGAAGAGGAACTCTTCCGCCGCTCCGGGGTCGATCCCGAAGCCGCCGATATCTATCCGATTTACGGCGACGAGAGCCGGTTCGGCTATGAAACGCTCTCTCGCAGCAAGCTCTATCTGAAGATGGAGCGCAACCGGTCTTATCTCCTTTACGGCGACTACTACACCAACTTTAAGGATACCAGGCTGGGTGCTTACAACAGAGCCCTCAACGGCTGCAAGACGGAGATAGACAGCGGGGATTTCAAGGCGACGGCCTTTACCAGTTATACCGACCGGGAGCAGATAGTGGACAGCCTTCCCGGTAAGGGCATATCCGGCTATTATTACCTGAGCCGCCCGCCCGTGGTGGAAGGCAGTGAAATCATCCGGCTGGAGACCAGGGACCGGATGCAGCCCGACCGGGTCATCAGCCGCAAACGCATGGTGTACGGACGGGATTATATTATCGATTATCCGTTGGGCGCACTGCTGTTCAAAGCGCCGGTGCCGGCCCGTGACGCCGACCTGAATCCGGTTTATATCATCGCCTTTTACGAAACCTGTGCAGATGGCTCCAGGCATGCGGTTTACGGGGCGCACGGCAGCCTGAAAGCCGGACGAGACGTAAGGCTGGGGCTCACCTCACTGGGAGAAGACAAGGTATTCGATTACCGTCTTCTCGGCTTGGATATGTGTGTCGGCCTGCCGGCTGGAATGACGCTCAGGACAGAGTGGGCCAGAACTAGGGACACATTCGACATCGACGGCGACCTCTCCGGCAGAAGCGGCAGCGGCCTGTCTCTTGATCTGACAGGGAAAGTTGACGGCAGGCTGAAGCTGAGCGCCTGTTACCGAGATATCGATGATTATTTCAGCAACCCCTCCGCCGTGGATGTCTTCAGAGGCACGCAGAAGACGGAGGCCGGCATCGATTACCGGCTGGATTCGGTCAACCTGCTCAAGGCCAGGTATTTCAACGACATAGACACCCTTAACGATATGTATCATCGCTACGCCGCCATTGGGCTGGAGAGAAAGTTCCCGCGGTCGGCATGGTGCCTGGATCTGTTGCAGGAGAGCGCCGACGACAGGTTTATACCTTACACCGAGCCTGGCTCCCGCAGCCCGTTCGACATCTACGACGAAACCCCCGGCACCAGTACGGCAGTCCGGCTGGCGGTGGAGACGGCCCTGTCGCCTCGTCGTCTCTCTCTGACGGTGCAGCACCGGCAGGATATCGGACACGGCAGGGACAACAGCAGCATCGCCGGCCTGAATTACCTGCTGAACGAGACCGGCAAGCTGTATCTGCGCCAGGCCCGTGCGCGGTTTGATGAGAGATCTGAGGACAGGACCGTATTCGGCACCGAGTCCAGGGTATACGGCAATATGACCGCTTTCAGTGAATATCGCCTGGAGAGCGGTATGGACGGAAGCCGGGCGCAGCAGAGCATCGGCTTGCGCAACAAAATAGCGCTGGCCAGGCATGTTACCGGCAATTTCACTCTGGAAAACCTGAGCACGGTCAGAGGCAGTGAACGTGAGACGGAGCCGGATGCTCTGGCCGTAACGGGCGGCATTGAATATCTGCCGCGCGACGACTTTAAAGTCACTTCACGCCTGGAATACAGAAACGGCAGCCGGGAGTTCGTGCGTTTTGGAGAGTTGGGTCTACTTTACAAAGCAGGCCGGGATTATTCTCTGATACTCAAGGAGCGTTATTCCGACGAGATGCTGCGTCAGACCGGTTCCCGCGTCATATCCCGCCTGTCCCTGGGACTGGCCTACCGTCCGGTGGAATATGATCGCTTCAATGGGCTGGCCAGGCTGGAGATGCGGCATAAAGAAGACAGCACTACCGAGTTGGGAGAGGACAGCACGGATCTGATCTTCTCCTGCGAGGGCATATACCGGCTGAACGAGCGGACAGAGCTTACCGGTAAATATGCCGGCAAGAGTGCACACGACGGAGAGGAGCACTGCTTTACCGATCTTATTGCCGCCGGCATCATTTACGATCTGGGCGGGCGTCTGGATCTGGAAGCCGAATACCGTTTGGCAACCTGCCATGCTGTTGACAGCAGCTCGAAGGGAGGCTCGGTTGAGCTTGGCTACTGCCTGATGAAAGATCTCTGGCTCTCGGCCGGTTATTGTTTCGACCGCTTTGATGCGGATTTGACGGGAGAAGATTACAGCGGACGCGGACCGTATCTCAAGCTGCGCCTGAAGTTTGATGAAGGGATATTGCCAGGAGGCCGTATGTCAAAGGGCTGATGATGCTTGTAAAACACTGTATCAGCCTGTATAATACGTTCATTGAATTTGTTCCGTTGCGAAGGGGAGTAGCTG
>JAQVUQ010000513.1 GCA_028699365.1 bacterium
GACTGCGTCGGCAACCAGAGCGCCTGGTGTTTCCTCCGGTTCTTTCGGTTCTTTGCTTACAATCAGGACCTGCCCTGTAGCTATGCGTCCGGGGTCTTCCAGGTTATTGAGGCGACAGAGTTCCTCGATGCCTACCCCAAGCGCTTTGGATACAGACCATAAGGTATCGCCGCTCTTAACGGTATACTGCGCCGCCGTGGCGGCTTGTGATGAACAAAGAAGCGTAAGCATAATGACCAGACATATCGCTGAACGTTTAAGCATAGATATATTTATTCGTCATACCGGCTGTTTTTTCCTCTTTGGGAGAGGATCACGGAAGAAGCCGCCGGGCAATGCAGCTTACCGGCGGCTTCCGTTTTACAAAGAAACTTATGCGGTCAGACTATTTCAAAGGCAGGATTACAAACAGCTTACTACTCCCCTGCCGCACCAGCAGAAGTATTTGATCTTTGGCTGCAGAAACTGCCTTTCTGAAATCATCGGCACTCTTTACCTGTTTACGATCAACCGTTTCGATCAGCATGCCGGGACGCAATCCCAGCTCAGCCGCCTTGCTGTCCGGCTCGACAGCGGTAATCAGGATACCCGTAACATCCCCTTTAAGGCCGAATTTGGAAGCCAGTTCAGGAGTAGCGTTCTGCACCATAATACCTGTTCTGGCGGCTGTTGTGTCCGTATCCGGATCCTGAGCACCAAGGTCTGCCTCATTGCGCTCCTGCACGGTTATCTGCAATTTCAATTCCTTACCGTCACGATTTACAACCATCGGCACTTTACTGCCGGGAGCGGAGGCTGCAACCGCATTGCGAAGTTCGTTGGTATCGGCTACCTTCCTGCCGTCCCAGGCGACTATAATGTCGCCCTCCTGCACCCCGGCTGCAGCGGCGGGCGCATCGGGGAATATCTGCGTCACCAGAACTCCCTTTATATCTTTTACATCCATGGCTTTGGCCAGTTCCGAAGTCATGTCCTGGATACCTACACCGAGATAACCGCGAACGACTTTTCCACCCTTTATGAGCTGATCCATAACCGCCCTGGCCATATCCACCGGTATGGCCAGACCTATGCCGGCATTAGCCTGAACCGTTCCGCCCGTTACTATAGCGGTATTGATCCCTACTACCTCTCCATCCAGATTTACCAGGGGACCGCCGCTGTTCCCGGGATTTATGGCGGCATCCGTCTGAATGAAATTCTCATAGGCTGATATACCCAGGTTGTGTCTGCCGGTATAGCTCACGATACCGGCTGTTACCGTCTGGCTGAGACCGAACGGATTGCCGATGGCCAGAACCCATTCGCCTACCTTCAGTTCTGCTGACGCGCCCAACGGCGCAACCGGCAGATTGTCTGCATCCACTTTTATAACAGCGACATCGGTCGGTTGATCACTGCCCACCAGTTTTGCCGGCAGCTTCCTGCCGTCGGACAGTTCGACGTTGATTTCATCCGCGCTTCCCACTACATGGTTATTGGTCAGAATATAGCCGTCCCTGGTGACTATGACACCCGAACCGGCGCCCTGCCTGCGAAAGCTCTTGGGCTCATTGTTCTGACCACGCGGCCCGAAGAAGAATTCAAAGGGATCAAAATTGAACGGATCCGATGAACCGGACGCTTTCCCCTTCTCTACGGTAACCACCCGTATAAATACCACCGCCGGACGTACACGCTCAACCACTTTGACGAATTCGTTGCTGATCGCACGCAAAGTCGGCGCCGCCGGAGCGGACAGAGCGGCCGCAGGCGCCTGTGCAGGTGCAGAAGCCACAGGAGCCTTTGCAGGCGCTGCTTCGACATGATTTGCGGGATATGTGACAATCCCTGTCAAGAGCACGACTAAGACTGCTGCAGCGAGCGTTAACAGATCGCCCCTGCACCGTAACGATGAAATGTTCAAACGATGCATATCCA
Source organism: bacterium (assembly GCA_028699365.1). Lineage (GTDB taxonomy): Bacteria > UBP13 > UBA5359 > UBA5359 > UBA5359 > UBA5359. Next base: position 1,921 of record JAQVUQ010000513.1, read on the forward strand.
TCCCCCCAAAGAGTTTTCCTTAATATAGTAGCCAATGGCAAAAGTATTGTCAATCAGCGCTTGATATCTTTGAAACGCTGGTTGACGACGTTCCAATCCACGTTGCGCATGAAAGCGTCGATGTACGGTGCCCTGCCGACGCCGTAATCGATGAAATACGCATGCTCGTAGACATCCAGTATCAGCAACGGCACGGCCCACCAGATGCCGTAGGTATTGTGGTCGTCCGCAATATAGTTATAGACTTTTCCATCAATGGGTTCATACGCGGCTATGGCCCAGCCCCGCGCCGCCATACCGGAGGCTTTGAAATCCTCTTCCCAGCTTTCATAAGAACCGTAGGCCTCAGCCAGTGCGGCTTTCAAATCTCCATCGATTACACTGCCTGCGCCTGCCAGATTCTCGAAATAGGCTTCGTGAAGTTTGACCCCGTCGAGAGCGAAGCTCAGTTCCACTTTCAATTCTCTGATCTCGCTGTATGTCTGATTGGCCTTGTTCCGTTCGGCCGGAACCAACTTCTCGTTGATCTCATTGGTCTTGTTCACATACCCTTTGTACAGGGTATCATAATGCTGGGTAATCTGATTTGCCGATATTCCTCCCATGCCCAGCAGTCCGTCTTTCATTATTTTAGATTGCAGTTTCATACCCTTGCCTCCTTATATTAGCTGTCCTCCGGGTAGGGCGGGCCTTGCGACCCGCTACCCCCCACAGACCCGTGCGAGCGGATTTCCCGCACACGGTTCCTCAATTCACGGTCTCGCCTGGACTAAACCATACGTACTACCGGTCTCGGCAGTG
>JAQVUQ010000514.1 GCA_028699365.1 bacterium
GTCAAGGTAACGGTGCAGATGAAAACTGCATGACTTTAGACTCAAGAATACATCGTAAAAACAGTCTTATCGAAAACACCGGTCGGCGGTAACCGGCGTTATGATGCCATAAAATTGAATGGAGGTAAACGATAATGCACCATAAGATCACACCTTCTTCTACTGTACGCCGTTTGAGCTCACAGAACAGGCAAATCCTGAAAGAGATGGTTACTGATGAAAACGGTCCGGGCACCGTTTTGCGTGACTTTGAAACGCTGTTGCGGTTCATTGGACCGGCAGGAACAAAGGTAGGCTCAAAGGCCGGCTTCTTGCCGGCCGAGGCTCTGCCGAAACTCAATGCCGAACTGGTGCACCCGCTGCAGATAGGCGTGGAAAGGCCCCAGCAAAAATCATACCCTAACATAAACTGCCTCTATCTCCTGTTGCGTGCCTCAGGTATGTCCCATGTCGCCAAACAAGGCAAGGATAATCTGCTCTTTCTCAATGAGAGGGTCATGCAATCCTGGCGGAATCTGAATCCTACCGAACGTTTCTTTACTCTCCTGGAATCCTGGCTGCTGCGAGGAAAGCCGGAAATACTGGGAGAACGGCCTTGGGGTATACTTGGTCCGGCCATAAAATGGGCAACCCTTTTCAGTAACATACCCGACCAGGGTCTGGAAGTATCCGGCAATAAGAGTGCCGAGCATACCATCACATACTCACTAGGCTTATCCGGGGTGGCTATGTTAAACCTCTTCGGGCTGATAAACGTGGAGAGCGCCGCACCGGAGCAAGGAAAAGGATGGCTTATAGCCAGGATACAACGAACGGATTTTGGCGATGCTCTTTTACAATTGCTTTACGAACCGCTTACATACTGGGAAGACTACGGAGCATATGAGAAGAACGCCTTGTCTCCCTCCTTCGGTCTGCTGCAGCCGTTATTGCAGCCCCTCTTCCCGGAGTGGCAAAAAAACCTGACTGTCCCTGAACCTGGATTCCGGGATGGGGTTTATGTCTTCAAGGTATCGATAGGCCGAATATGGCGGCGCATCGCCGCTCCCGGCCGGTTGGATATGGACAGCCTGAGCAGAATCGTGCTCGACTCTTTTGATTTTGACTATGATCATCTTTACAGCTTTACTTTCAAAAGCCGTTTCGGCACCGATGTCAGCGTGAACCACCCTGGCACGGAAGATGACCCGCCGCTGGCCGATACCACCTTAATCGGTGAACTGGAGTTCAGGCCAGGGCTGGAGATAGAGTTCCTGTATGACTTCGGCGACATGTGGAAATTCAGGATACAATTGGAAGAGATCCGGCCGGCTGATCCCAAAATGGCAAAGGCGGTTATCATCGAAAGCCGCGGTCAGGCACCGGAGCAGTATGACAGATGGGATGAGGATGAGTGATAAAAAAGGTGAGCAGGCCACACAGAAAGCGGCGCTCCTGAAAACAGGATAATGTCCTGACGCCCCGGGACAAAGCCTTCAACCCGGTACTTGGACCAGTGGTCCTGCTCACCATAAACAGCTTAGCATATTTCCGTTTGCCATACAATATAATCGTATTTTATAGCGTTTCCCACACCATATTGCCCCACTTATCCTCGATGACATAGCCGCCTTCCTCTTGCTTATTCCGTAAGAGGTTGTTCTTCAGATAATTAAGATAGCCGCAATCGCCGAACCGGCCACCGCTGATATTCTTGATGCTCAATATCAATCTCATGATGACCTTTTCCTGCTCCTGCTCGGGCAGCAGTTCGTCCAGTTTCTCTTTCAGCTTTTCGTAGCTGTCCATTCTCTGCCGGAGTCTTCCGTCATTAATGAAAGTCTCCTTTCTGCAGTAGTAGCGGCGATGCATCAGCTTCAACAACTCCATTATCACGGTATCGTCTATCGGATATCCGGCAAGATAATTCTCCCTGAAAGAGTTTTCTATGATGAAGGCCATCATGGCATGGTTCTCCGTTTTCTCATAAATATCGTATCCAACGACATCCGGATTTACATCCCGTATGCCCCTTTCCACTTCCAGGCTTATCTCCTGATTCTGCCGTCCTATGAGGACATTCTTCAGATAACTGCAATCCGCCGTACAGGCGATATCAACAGCACTGTGCTCCCCGCAGCACTGTGAACAGATTAAACCGCTCAGAGCAGGACAAGCCCGCTTCCCTTTTCTGGCCTGACAATATATGCACTTACTCATTGTTAATCACCCCGTGAATATAGTGTATCGCCAGATTTATATTGCGTCAATGAGAGTCAAAGCAGTATCTCCATACAGGTGAGAATCTTGGGCTTCACATAAAGTCTCTCTGCATAGCGCATGAGTTTTGCGATATCCTTATCCTTGGAGGCTGCATACCTGCAAGCGCCTTTTCAAGTTCTCAGCCTTTTAATTTCATCAATCGGAAGTCCGGTCCTTTCGGATATTGTTTTATCATCCAGTAAATCCAGAAGATTTTTGGCAACCTCTAACTTACCCTCTAGCTTACCCTCTAACCTACCTTCCAACTTACCCTTTATCTCTCCCTTTATCTCTCCTATCCCATATGATGACTCCACCATACTTGCCTGGTAATGCAGATCCACAAGATATCGCTCATATTCCTTTCTCTGATTATCAGGCAGCTTCATGGTGTCGAGCTTTTCCTTTGCTTCCTTCAATCCCTTGGCCTTGAATTCTTCTTTTATCTCTTCATTCTTTAAAAAGTAAATCCATTCATC
>JAQVUQ010000515.1 GCA_028699365.1 bacterium
TTCCAGCGCTTTATCCATATCCGGGGCCAGCAGTATCAGGCCGCCCTGCTCCAGCGCCGCCTCTGCAATCTTCTTCCGCGGCAACTTCTTCAGTTGCCTGTTCAGCTCAGCCTCCACCGACAGGGCCGTATCCCTATCCGTGGTCACCAGTATGGCCCGGGCTCTGGGATCATGCTCTGCCTGAGCCAGCATATCGGCTGCCGCAAAGGCCGGATCGGTCGTTCCGTCGGCCAGGACAAGCACTTCGCTGGGACCGGCCAGCATATCTATATCCACGTAACCGAAAACCGCTCTTTTGGCCAGAGTGACGTATATATTGCCGGGTCCGACGATTTTATCAACCTTGTCCACGCTCTCCGTTCCAAACGCCATAGCGGCTACGGCCTGGGCTCCACCCAGCTTGTAAAAGGCATGAACGCCGGCTTCAGCCGCCGCTACCAGCACATGGGGATCAACACTGCCGTCGGGACGCGCGGGAGAGCAAAGGCAAACCTTCTCCACTCCGGCAACTACAGCCGGCACAACCGTCATCAGAACCGACGACGGATAGCGTGCCGTGCCTCCCGGGGCGTAGCATCCGACGCTGGCCAACGGACGCCATAGCTCACCCAGCATGGAGCCCTTCTCAGTAAATGTAAACCATGAATTCTGCAACTGTTTGCGACTGAAAGCGGCTATGTTATCCCTGGCAAGAGCCAGCGCATCCAGAAAATCCCGGCTCACCAGATCGTAAGCCGCCGCAAACTCTTCCTCGACGACAAGAAAATCGTCCAGGCTCACGCCGTCAAAACGCTCCGTGAACTCACGCAAAGCGTCATCGCCCCGCCGGCGCACCGCGTCCAGGATATCCGATACGGCCTTCTCCTCGCCACGGACGGAATCAAAAACGGTGCGGACAAGAAGCTGCTCGAGTTCCTTACCCGTAAGCCCGGAACTATCGACAACCTTCATCAACGCACCTCCGTCAAGAACCGCAATTTTGCGGTTTTATCTTATCACGGGGAAGCCCGGAGTGTCAAAGCAAGGGCCGGTTCCCTATGTTTGGGCTGAGTAATTATGGGTAAATATATCATTGAGAAAAGTCGATCATCTGAGGTAGTCATGAGCGTTACCGGAACGGATAACGTCATAACCTTTATCTTTCCAAGTAATACATGCTATATCAGTACCGTGCGAATACTGCTCGGGGATCTGGCGGAGAAGGAGAGCTTCTCCTATCAGGATATGGAGGACATGAAAGTAGCGGTATCGGAAGCCTGCGCCAACGCCATCCAGCACGGCTACAGCCCGACGAGCCGCTTTGTCACCGTCAGATTTGAACTGATGCAAGATAAAATGACGATAGAAATTATCGATCACGGACGCGGCCTGTCGGCTGAGAGAAAGCCGATGACCGACAAAGGAGAGCCGACGGAGAAGGGGCTGGGACTCGGGATATACCTCATGCAGGCTCTCATGGACAAGGTCGAATACGGCACTCCGGAGGATCACGGAACTATAGTAAAACTGACTAAACTAAAATAGCTATTTGAGCTGTTTAGCGTATTAGCTTTTCAGGAGAGCTTACGATTATAAGAGTTGAATAATCTGCAATAATACTACTAAAAAGCTGAAGCGCTAACGAGCTAAATATCTAATTTACCCCGGATTCACCAGCATCTCCAGAGAGGAGACACTCCGCCGGCTTACAGGCAGGCGCGTCTTTTGCGTATCAAGCATGACTACATCATAAACGCGGTCCCCCATGGGAACTATCTCCTTTATTTTTCTGCCGTTCACCAGACAACTGCGGCTGATACGGATAAATCCCAAGGATTTCCAGCTATCCTCCAGTTCCTGAATGGAGGATTGAACCACATGCTCCTCTCCCTTATCCGTATAGACATAGACCGTGCGATCCTTTGATTGGAAATAGAGAACATCGGAAGGATTGAAGAGCTGGACTCTGTCCTTAAGCTTCAGAGACATTCTGCCGTCCAGATGATTGCTTCCCTTGGCGGGTTGTTCCGCATATGCGGCAGGATGCTCCCTGACATTGCTTACCCTGAGTATCTGCCTCTCCGAGATGACCTTTTTCAGCCATGCCACCGCTTTGAGCAACCGCTCCTCATCATACGGCTTCAGAATATAATCCACCGGATGCAACTCAAAAGCAGGCACCGCAAACTCGTCGTAAGCCGTGGCAAAAACTATGGCAGGAGCTTCGCCTCTCTCAGACAGTATGCGTGCCACCGCCAGGCCGTCCAGATCCGGCATCCTTATATCCAGAAAAAGCGCATCCGGCTTCAGCCGTTGAACCGCGTCTATAGCCTCAAAGCCTGAAGCCGCCCGGCCTATTACCTCAACGTCCTTAATGCCGTCAAGATAACATGCCAGGAGATCCAGCGCTCGCAAATCGTCGTCAACTATTACCGTCCTTATCATTGTTGGTAAGCGCACACTCCTCAGGTACATCTGCCTTTAAAGGCAGCCGTATGGTAAATTTGCTTCCTTCGCCTATCCGGCTGTCGATGCCGATGCTGCCCTGATGCTCGCCGACAATCTTGTGCGCCAGCGATAGCCCCAAACCTGTGCCGTTATCCTTAGTAGTAAAGAACGGATTGAATATCTTATCCCTGAGATCGGCAGGAATACCCTCTCCACTATCGGCAATGGCTATATATATCCACCCACCATCGGTCCCCGCTGAAATCCTTATCTCTCCACCACTGGAAGTAGCC
>JAQVUQ010000516.1 GCA_028699365.1 bacterium
GCTTGAAGGCATGTGCCGTTTCCGGGAACAGCAGTAAAGAATCCATGAATCTGGAAGTCAGAGTAATAAGGCCTTACAAACTGTCTCTGCCCCCGGAGAGAGAGAACGTATATGTGAAAACCGGTTTGCCAGGTGTAATACCCGTTACCATAACGATGAACCGTGAAAAAAAGGGAGAGATACGGGCATACCTGGAAGGGTTTAAAGAATTTGAAGTTCAAGGCAACAATCAGCAGTGGCACGCCGGCGGAGAGAAGCAGCATACGTTTACATTCAAATTGGCATGCCCACAGAAAAAAGACATGACGGAAAAAGGCAGAGTTATAGTTGAAGGCAAGTTTGAGGGAGGTGTCAACTATAAAGCATCGATGGACGTGAGAGCCACTTCCGGCGTGGTGGTGTATCAGGAAGAGATAAAAGCTATGGAGACAAATACAAGTAAGGGCGCCGATCTCCTCAAATGTATTTGTCTTGAAAACGAACATCTCATAGCCCGTTTTACTACTAAAACAGCCGTTTTGCATAGTTTGGTCGTGCGTAAAACAGGCATGGAACTGCTCAGTCCTGACAGTTATCCGATGGGTCTGGGTTTGTACTCCTGGAAGAATAACTGGTCGGTAAAAGAGAACAACAATCGGGGCACGATTGAACTGCAGTCGTATTCGGCTTCAGGTGAACCCGTGCAGATGAAAGCCGTGCTGGATGAGGGTGGGAACTACCTGGACCTGATATACGACGCTACGGGAGCCGGAGCGATCGATAAAGAGATTTATTTGATGTCCCGGATCGGTAAAGATGGGGTCTATACCGGCAATGTCATGTATATGTCTCAGAAGGGAGACCTGAAGGAGTATGTGTCAGGATGGACCAGGGAAGTCAAAGCGGAAGAACTGGACGGCAACTGGTTTGCATTGGCCGACAAAAATTCCAACAATATATTGGTGACGTTCTTTGATATACCCGCTTTGAAATCCGTCTATCTGTCTCTCAGAAGCGCCAAAGGTAGCTTTAATTATGAGATCTTCAAGCTTAAGAAGGAAGTTCCTGCCGGGGTCATGCGTTTTAGAATCATTGGAGACAATGCGGGAACAGAAGCTATAGATAAGTGGAAGGCTGCATGGGAGAAGACTCTCAGGTGACAGCACATGACCGTATGCCCGATGTAACGGGGATATAAAGGGAGAGTTCGGCCGGCACGCTGGGGTATGCTGGTATTTGAAAACAAATTTGCAACAGGGAAGAGGTAGTGTGAATGTGCCGGTGCGCCGTTGTTCTGCTATTAATGACGCTGACCGTCATCCTGGACTGCTCTGCAGCTTACTGCCATCAGTTCCGGGTATTGACCCATGTCAAAGATCAGGGTTCACTTTCCATAGAACAGCTCAAAGGGATGGGTACCGATGCCGTCTGGTTTTATAGCGGGTTGCCGGTTAAGATCGACGTTTCCGGAAAAGCCGTTTGGACAAATGAAGAGGCACGCCGCAAAATAGAGGCCACGCTGGCGTATTTCGAAGGATCCGGACAGGCGATATAGCTGACAATTACGAAAGAAGCGGCAGGATACGTGCTAACGGTACTGCGGTTGAGAAAATAGTTGACAGGCATCAAAGAGGGCAGGATCTAAAGATTTACTGATATGGGGGTGTAGATATCTATGAAGAGATACGAAATATCCTTTGCAAGCGTAAATTCCGAATCGTACCCAAAAACAATCACTGTGTTGACAGTAGAACCTGATTGTCTTAATTCCGATACGGGAGTAATGCTATTTACACATGGATGGGGTGGAAACCGTTTCCAGCATCTGGATAAAATGGAGTATACTGCGGATAAGTTCAATCTCGTTTGCATATCTGCAGAATACCGTCAAAGCGGATATGACTTCGATGCTATAAGTGGTTTAGGGTCATACCGGCCCTATGATGCCAGCTTTTATCAGGTGTTTGATGTTTTGAACTCTTTGAGAGAGTTGCTTCTTCTTAAGCCGGGTATAAACCGTAAGAGGATATTTCAGAAGGATATATAGGGACAGCGCCTATTTAATTACCTTCCTTGGGTAATGGGCATAAGTTAGGTTAACGCTTCACTCTAGGCCCACAATAGAGAGGCGCTGTCCCTATTTTTCGTACGTCAAGGCTGTCAAGGTTGAATATGTGGTAAAAATATCAGGTCTTGGATAGCCGAACAGATCGTTAAAATACGTTAAACTTGACGTGATAAGCGCATGGGGAGGGTAACAGTTCATGCAAAGTAACCAGGAGGAGTATAATGGATTCAGACAGAGATAGTCTGCTTGCAGAAAACACTTTTAAAGCCCTTTATTTCTCCCACTTTCCTACACGACAACAGGCGATAGTCTGGCGTAACTGGGGAATCATTCCGGTGGAAAGGCTGGCATCGGTATTGCGGACAACCCCGGGGAAGATCATGGACATGGCCCGGGAGATGGGGCTGTCTGTACCGCCACAGATATGCAATTACTGGCTGGAGCGCGGCTATGTAACCGTAATAAGGAATAACTGGCATCTGTTGCGGTATCAGCAGTTGTTGGAACTTCTCAACTGGTCCGCAGAGCGTTTGAACTATATACTCAAGGAAGAAGACTTTCTCTGGCATAAACTGGGCGATCTGAAACCGGAGACGGAATTCGTATGTTTCGAGGAGCTGACGGAAGAGCAGATAAAGCAGACAGCGGTAATAAAGAATACCGTCGAGAAGGA
>JAQVUQ010000517.1 GCA_028699365.1 bacterium
CTGGACGGCGGATCGCTCTACGGCAAGATAAGACGTCTGGCCGGCGTGGAGAAATGCAGCCTTCTCTTCTATGAAGAGCCTGAACTGATGGATGAACTCTTTGAGCGGATGCATCTTATCGCCATGGACGGCCTGAGACGGACGCTGGCCGTAACAAAAGTCGATTATCTGGGCTTTGGAGACGACATTGCCTATAAGACCTCCACTCTGATTTCGCCGGCTATGTTCGACAAATATCTTCTTCCTCGTTACAAGGAAGCCTGCTCGTATGCCATGGATAAGGGTGTCGATATCGTCTGGTATGACAGCGACGGCTATATCTACCCGCTGATGGACAGCTTTCTTAAAGCAGGCATAACGGGTTTTGCACCTATGGAGGCGGCTGCCGGAATGGACCCTGTTAAATTCAGGCGAACTTACGGCCGGCAGGTAAGGATGATAGGCGGTCTGGATAAGAGGGCCATCGCCGCCGGGCCGGAGAGCATCAGACGGGAAGTCTGCGGCAAAGCCGATGTCATCAGGGAGGGTGGATATATCCCCGCCATCGACCACGATATTCCCCCGGATATTTCACTGGCCGATTTCTCATGCCTCGTCGATACTTTGAGAGAGGTTTACGGTACGCTTTGAAATACAGCGTGAATCAATTTAACAGTTGTCAGGAGGCCGAAATTGACGCATAAGGAGAGGGCTGTAATTGCTTTGCAGGGCGGTACGCCTGATTTTGTTCCTACCTTTGAACTCTCTTTTCTGGAGACCGGAGCAGCGTTTGGGCTGGAATTTTTTCAGGGGGAAGAGCACGACGGGCTGCCATGGGATGCCAGACGGAAGCTGTGCCGCCGGAATGCAGAGCTGTATATGCGTATTGCCGAGCGGTATGAGCATTCCATCATAGTGCCGACACACTTTCCCTCCACTATTTTTCCCCAGCGATGCGACGAAATGCGGCAGACAGTGGAATATCTGCGCGAACTGGAAGGCGAGAGCCATCTGGTTCTGGTTCATGGCGATGCCACTTACGCCATACCTGATGGTGAAGAGGTAACGGCCTTTGTAATGCGCATCGCGGACAACTCACACCAAGTGCATAACGAAGCCCGGGCCATGGTGGAGCGCCGGCTGGCCGAGTGTGAGACGATCATGTCCTGGGGCACGGTGGACGGCTTCGTCCTCTGCTCCGATTACTGCTTCAACTCCGGCCCCTTTTTATCGCCGGCCATGTTCGGGGAGTTTGTAGCCCCTTATCTCAAGATGCTTATCGGTGAGCAGCGGCGGATGGGAGCTTATGTTATCAAGCATACCGACGGCAACATTATGCCGATCATAGATCAACTGGTGGAATGCCGCCCTCACGCGCTGCATTCGCTTGATCCCATGGCAGGAGTGGACATTGCTGAAGTAAAGCGGCTCTACGGCAAGCAGGTGGCTATATGCGGCAACGTCAATTGCGCCTTGATGCAGGAGGGTACGGCGGAAGAGATCGAAAAAAGCGCGCTGTACGCGCTTCAAAGCGCCAAGCCCGGGGGAGGGTATATCTTCTCCACCAGTAACTGCGTCTTCCCGGGCATGCCGCTTAAGAGCTACCATCTTATGCTCGATGTATGGCGTAAACACAGAATGTATTAACAAAGACGCGGAGGCGGCAAAGTATGACAAGCAGAGAGCGAGTATTAAAAGCCATACGGTTCGAGGGGCCGGATCGGGTGCCGGTTATTCACAATCATCTCCCGGGGGCGCTGTTGCGTCACGGGCAGGCTCTGATCGATATATTCCTGAAATACCCTAATGATTTCTACGATACCGCAACGGTATTGAGCGTACCCGTGCCGGATAAGGCCCATTACCTTCCCGACGGCAGTTACTTCAAGGAAGAACGGGACGAATGGGGCTGTGTCTGGCGTTACTATCAGGAGGGCATGATAGGCGAGGTTGCTGAAGCTCCACTGCAGGAGTGGACGGACCTGGCCGCTTATCGTTTCCCGGAAGTGTCGCATGCCGGCCGTGAGTCCAGGCTTAAGCTCAGGGAGGAGAACGAGAGAATAAAAGAGCGCTTCTGTGCCTACGCCGCCGCAGGAAATATCTTTGAGCGTATGCAGTGGTTGCGGGGGGTGGAGAATCTCTTTATCGATATTGCCCTGGGCAATGAAGAGGTCGAGATTCTGGCTGATCTTCTGCTGGAGAAGTGGCTGATACCCAATATCGAGACCGGCATCGAAGCCGGAGCGGAGATCATAGGCTTTGCGGATGACTGGGGCAGCCAGCAGCAACTGCTGATCAACCCATCCAAATGGCGCAGTATCTTCAAACCCAGATACAGGAAGATGTTCGATCTGGTTCACCAGGGAGGCGGCCTGGCCTGGATGCACAGCGACGGCATGATAATGGAGATAATACCCGATCTGATCGAGATAGGCCTGGATGTTCTGAACTTTCAGACCTCGCTTATGGATATGGACGAACTGCGGCGCCTGACCCGGGGAAAGATATGCCTGCAACCGGATATCGACAGGCAATACACTCTTCCCTTCGGTACGCCTGCGGAGGTGCAAAAGCTGGTGGCTGAGATTATGACGGCTTTCCATGATCCCCGCGGTGGGCTTATCATGGGCGGCGAGGTGGGGCCGGATGTGCCGTTGTGCAACGTAGAGGCGATGCTTGCAAGTATATACGAACGGAGATAGAGACGTGCGGAAGAGAATTTTTGCCTTTGCCTCCTTT
>JAQVUQ010000518.1 GCA_028699365.1 bacterium
CCGGCGGGCTTTACGACGACAGGCGGCTTCATGGGCTCGCCGGCCTTCTCCACCGCCAGTTGCCAACTTATGTAAGCGGAGATTACAATCAATACCAATGCTAGTATAAAGATCACGCGTTTCACGGTCAGACCTCCATGGTCACTGTTTACGGACGGCTATCGCAGTATTCTGAACCTGGACAGAGGCCAGAAAGCCAGCTTGGCACAACCCAGCACCGAAGCAACGGGCATGGGCCCCCAAACGCGACTGTCCTCGCTGTTATTTCGGTTGTCGCCCATAACAAAAATCATTTTCTCCGGAATACGGTAAGCTACCGAATCACCGGTCATAGGCTCCTTGATATATGGCTCGTCAAGCTTCTTTCCGTTGATATATACCCGACCGCTGTAAATTCCGATCTCTTCTCCCGGCAAACCGACAACACGTTTCACCAGCTCTTCACCGGTCATGAGGGTATCGTCATACTGGATGCTGACGATATCCCCCCGCTGCGGCCGGTATTCTCCCTGTGTCCTAAGGTAGATAAACCTGTCGCCCACATTGAACGCCGGTTGCATGGAACGGGATATGACCTCGGATGATTGAAAGAAATAGAGGCGTAAAACAACTACTGCGGCTAATGCCGTCAGCAGAATGACGATCTCCAGAATAAGACTTGTGCCGCGTGAACCCTCTGTTTTTTCCGACATGAAGCTCCCCCCTACTATATACTATCTATTTCTTTGTCGATGGGCGAACTCCTCCTTCAGGGTTTCTGTTCCGCACCTGCCAGCCAACTTTCTACCAGGCTGCGCCAGATGCTGTCGGGATACTTTTGCAGAAAATCGTTCAGGGCCGTTCTTGCCTCTCCGGCCCTGTTGAAACCGAAAAGCAGTATTTTGCCGCGGCGCATGGCAGCCTGCTCACGGATATCGGGTTCCGCAGCCTCGGATGCCAGACGAGTCATTATCTCCATGGCATCCAGATACCGCTTCTCCTTCTCCATAGCCACGCCTACCATGTAGAGGTCCATATCCGGCAGCGTCTGCGTACTGATCTCCTTATATATGCCGATACCGGCATCGTTCTCATCCGCTATCAGATGGAGGCGCATTGCCTCACGATAGCTCTCCAAAGCCTCATTAACCTTGCTCTGTGCCATGAGAGCCCTGGCCAGACGCAGATGCGCCTCGGTGTTCCTGGGATTATGGGCCAGGACTTCACGCAGTTCAGCTTCGGCACCAAAGGCTGATCCGCTCTGCATCTTCTCGGATACGTTATCCATGATGGCGTCATGCTTGCCCTGCTTTTCAAAATTGAAAAAGAGCGACAGCCAGACGCCCAGAACAAAGCCGCCTATATGAGCCCAATGCGCTACGCCGTCACCCTGCCCGCCGGCCGCGGCCCTGATGCCGCCTAGAAATTCAGGTGCGATCCACAGGGAGAGAGCAACCCAGGATGGTATGGAGAATACGCCATGATATATCTTGAATATAATGTATAAGTACCATATCTTTACCTGAGTACGGTAATAACGGACGGCGCAGACGCCCAGGATGCCGGCGATAGCTCCCGAAGCACCGACAGCAGGTATATTCATGGACTCAGGCGAAAACACAGCGGCAAACCAATGGTGCAGTCCGGTAGCGGCAAAAGCGGTTAGAAAATAGAAAGCCAGGTAGAGGCCCGGACCCAGGCCGTCTTCGACGACGATACCGAACACCCACAGATACCACATGTTACCCAGAAGATGCATCAAGCCGCCGTGAATGAAATCGGAACTGACGGCACGCAGCAAACTGGGATGCCCCGGCAGGTACCCTCCGGAGGCAATCATAGACTCCTGGCTCCCGGTAAAGGCACCTATCAGATAGACCAGGACATTAATGCCTATCAGGGTTACGGTGACTACAGGGAAACGCCTGACAGGATGGTTGGTGGCATAAGGAATGAACAAAGACGTCCTCCTCGTTGCACCCTCCGGGCGCAGTTCAATGTTCAGCGTTCATCGTTCAGAGTTTTCAGCAGAAAGCTTGGGCAACTAGCCCGGAAACATTGAACTTTTGAACGTTGAACTTCTGAACTCATTAACTAATTAATTCCGAACCAACCCCTGTAACTCCTTCAAAACCGTAAAATCAGTTACGTATCTGCCCTTCGCCCGTAACAATGTATTTGCTGCTGGTCAGCTCTCTCAAGCCCATGGGACCGCGGGCATGGAGCTTTTGTGTGCTGATGCCTATCTCCGCTCCCAGCCCGAACTCACTCCCGTCGGTAAAACGGGTGGAGGCATTGATATAGACGGCGGCGGCGTCAATCTCCCGGGTAAAGCGCCTGGCTGCAGCCAGATCGCCGGTTACGATGGCCTCGGAGTGCCCGCTGCCGTATTTCCTGATATGGGCAATGGCTGCATCCAGATCATCGACAACACCCACAGTCAGGGTGAGCGCCAGATACTCGGTGTACCAATCCTCCTCGGTGGCCAAAGCAGCCTCCGGGCAGAGATTGCATACCGTCTCATCGCCGCGTATCTCGACACCCGCCCGGCGGAAGCGGAGACACATATCGGGCAAAAAGATATCGGCTATGCCGCGATGAACGAGCAGCGTCTCCATAGCGTTGCAGACTCCGGGACGCTGCACCTTGGCATTGAAAGCGATCTCGGCGGCCATATGCAGATCAGCGGCCGCATCCACGTAGGTATGGCAGTTGCCCACTCCGGTCTCTATGACCG
>JAQVUQ010000519.1 GCA_028699365.1 bacterium
GTCCGGAGCATAATCCATCCGCAGCATACGGACAGGACTTTCCCACCACTTCTTTTCGCCGTTCATTGCTGCCTCCGTTTAAGCTGTATCCACATTTCGTCACACGCTTTGAGCGCTGTGATCCCTATACCGCCTGAGGTTATCCAGCCCTACCTTCAGGGCCTGGAGGTTGTCCTCCATCCCTTCGAACTCTATGGAGAGGAACCCCTCGTAGCCCACCGCCTGCAGGGCTTTGATGCAACCGGCGGTATCCACGTTGCCGTGTCCGATGATGGAACCCCGCAGCCATGTGCCGCCACGGGAACGGAACCAGCCGTCTCCGGGATCATCCGCGCCGGGCTTGATATGGAAATCCTTGGTATGGGTATGGATAGCGTGAGGAGCCATGCGGGTTACCGCCCGCAGGGGATCTTCATCGGCACAAAGGAAGTTGCCGATATCCACCAGCCAACCGAAGTTGGGATGGTTTATCTCTTCATACAATACGGCACAGCGGTCGCTGTCCTGTATCAGAAAGCCGTGGTTCTCCACCATGGTCCTGATGCCCTTATCCGCGGCATACTCCGTTACCGCCCGGCATCCTTTGGAAATAACCGGCAGGACCTCCAGAAATTCCGACAGGTCTTTATCGCCGCCCTCTATTCCCCTGGTGGCGTCGTGACGCATACGCGATACGCCCAGGACGGCGGCGATATCCACCTCTCTTTTGAGACGCTCTACCTCATCCTGCCAGTCACCGCCCTGAGGCGGATTGACAAAGTCGGCAGGGATGGTGTAGCTTACTATCTGAAGCCCGGATTGGTCACAAGCGTCCCTGACGCTTGCTGCCAGAGCCGTGGTATCCGTCTCTCCTTCCGGCAGTCTGAGGCCGGAAAACTCGATGCCGTCGAAACCCAGCTCCGCCGTGGTCCGGATAACTCCAAAAATATCCAGCCTGCCTTCGCTCAGATATCGATGATAACTGTAGGAACTGACGCTGATCTTCACGATATTCCTCCGCCGGTATTCAATATGCTGCTTTCTTCATCCGTTTAAATGCTACAGCAGATACCGGCGGCAAACAATATCGTTAATTGCGATGCTCATGTCAAATTTTACGATGAATTAAGGAGACGGCGTTGAAGAAGGTCAGGCATGGATCAGATTCCATTCAGCATAACGTCGAGTTTAGCAAGAACCTCATACTCCAAAAGTGTCAAAGCCACCAAAACCCACGGCCGTTTGCATCCGCGGGAGGGGTTAAACATAGATCATAGACCTAACAGCCGCAAAGCAGATCGTCTCCGGATACCAGCCAAAGGCCCTCCTCAGCGGCAATGCGCTTCAGGTTATCGTCAAAGCCCGACAGCGAGAAAAGGGCGTAGAGCGGATTATCCCCGTATTCTATCTCCGTCAGCATAGCCGTCTTCTCCCTCAGGCCGTAATATACGCCCACACCTATCGGAGAGGAGGACCACTTGCATTCACCAAAGAGATAACGCCCGTCAGACTGCTTAGCCACGATATCTATCTCCAACCGGCCGTTGCGACTCCAGTAGCGGCCGGCCCTCTTGAGCTGCAGAGAGCCGCTGCCACGGCTTTTCAACTTGAGATACTGATGACAGATACGCTCGAAAACATATCGGCCCATGTAATCGTTCAGATACGGCTCGACTTTTTTTTCATACACCCTTGCTGTTTCCTGAAACTCCAGTTCGCTGCGCAGAGTGGCTGCAAAGCGGTACCAGAAGAGCGGAAAGGGATCGGCAATACGATAAATCGATCTCCTCTGGGAAGTATCGCCAAAAGATGTCTCTCGCTCCACCCACTCCAGTTCCATCAGGGTCTTAAGGTAGAAGCTGAGCTTAGTGGAAGGGATATGGGTTCGCTGAGATATCTCATTAGGCCTGGTGCCTCCCTCGGATATGGCCGCCAAAACGGCGTTATATGGAAAGGGATCCCTGATTTGGCTGGAGGATAACAGTATCTCGGGCTCATTATGAAGCACTCCCATAGGTCCGAGAATATGGTCCTGTATGTTGGCAGACAGATCCCTGCGGGCATCGAAAAGAGCATGGTAACGCGGCGTCCCGCCTAGAATGCCGTAAGCCATGAGCTTATCCCTGACTGTATAGGGCGAATTGTCGTAAAAGCAGGCGATATCGCGGTAATTCATCGGAGGCAGCTTATGGCGAAGGGTGAACCGGCCGAACAATGGGGCCTGAGGTCCGCCTAGCCCCTCCATCACTCCCAGGTGCGAGCCGCACAGCACAAAAAAGATTCTGCTCCTGATACCATCGGTATCCCACCAAGCCTGAAGCTGAGATGGAATCGAGGAATCCTGTTCCACCAGATATTGGAACTCATCAAGCACCAGCGCAAGTCGCTCTTTTTCGGCTGCCTGGCCGATAAACTTAAGAATGCTCCTGAAGGTGGGCAAATCCGCCGGAGTAAGATCACTGCCGGGAAAACAATTGATGACGGATTGCGCCAGTTGAGCCATGTTCTCCCCAAGTCTCGTCTGGGCAGCCAGAAAATAACAATGCGGCTTACCCTGCCCCAGAAAGTGCTGCAGAAGAAACGTCTTGCCTATCCGCCTCCGCCCATAGAGTAATATGAACTGCGAATCAGGTGCTTTCCAGGCATCTTCTAGAGCCGAAATTTCGGTTGTGCGATTATAAAAGCCGGACATATTCCCTCACTTTATTCAAGTATACTTTTATAAAGTATACTT
>JAQVUQ010000051.1 GCA_028699365.1 bacterium
AATGTTATCCTCCTTTTCCCGTCTACGCGGGGGCTTCAACTGGAGGATAACATTTTTTTATCCCTTACTATCATAGTCGGCTAACGGCTTCCTCTATCGCTTGTCCCAAAAAACTTTACATGCACCCATACATCATCGCCTTGCCAGCACTCCTACACACCATACTTCCTTAACCAACCTTTCTAACTTTAGCCAACAAATAGGATTAACTCTTAATAAGCAAGAATGAAAGATCCCGCCTCACCAAAAGCACATAAAAATGGAGCCGACGATGGGACTTGAACCCGCAACCTGCTGATTACAAATCAGCTGCTCTACCAATTGAGCTACGTCGGCCCGCTAGGGGGGGAGAAATATATTTGAAGCATACTGATTTTATCAAAGAGAATGGGGTGGTGTCAATCTTCGCGACGTAGAATCAGGATGTGCTGATGGGCGATGTTGGGGACGTAGACGTGGGGGTAGCCGTAGGGGCGGAGTTTGGCTCCGGCCTGATACCAGACTTTCTCTCCCTTTAGGACCAGTCCGGCTTCTACGGCCCGGGCGGCCAGATCGGCGTGGACCATGATGTAGCAGCCGTCCTGATAGCTGTTGCGCACTATCATGGCCATGTAGCGGCCGTGGCGCAGCAGGCGGCGGCAGTGGGTCAGCACTTCGGTCATGGCATCAAGGAAATTGCGATAGTTCTCCTGATTGGCCAGGTCTCCCTCTTCCCCGGAGCGCATGTTGTAATCGGAGCGGCGGGTGGCCCACTCAAAGTTGCGGTGACACATGGTCTTGGGCAGGTGGATGTTGTAAGGTGGATCGGTGGCGATGAAATCGAAGCTCTCGTCGGGCATGGCGGCTATGGCGGTGCGGCAATCGCCGCAGATGGTCTCCTGCTCGGGCAGTTCCTCCTGTTCGCAGACGCGATGGTAGATGTCCAGCCATTCGGGGTTGATCTCGATGCCCACGGCACGACGGGGAGATTTGCAGATGGAGGCGCCTATCAGGGTGCCGCCCACACCGGCAAAGGGGTCCAGCACGGCTTCGCCGGGCTTGGTGAAGAACTCTATCAACTCGCGCATAAGTTGAGGCGGTTTGTTGGCGCCGTGACGGCGGCGCAATTCATACCCGTAAGCGGTGCGGTAAGCGGTGGATATGACGGATTTGGTGAAGAAAAGCCACTCCGCGCCGTCCAGATCATTCAGTTTGTTGCGCGGATGAACGGTCATCACTTCTTCCTTAAATCCAAAACGCGTTTGGCTTTGCCTTCGCTTCTGGCCAGGCTCTTGGGCTCCACCAGCTTGATCTTGACGTTCAGGCCCAGGACGCTCTCTATGCGGGAGCGTATGGTCTCGCCCAGTTCGTGCATGCGCTTCATCTCGTTGAAGAAGATGCTGTCGGATACCTCCACCCTTACTTCCAGGGTATCCAGTTGTCCCTGCCTGTCCACCACCAACTGGTAGTGCGGCTCGGTGCCTTCTATCTCCAGCAGCACGCTCTCCACCTGTGAGGGGAAGACGTTGACGCCGCGGATTATCAGCATATCGTCGGTGCGGCCTATAACTCTGGTCATGCGATGCAGGGTGCGGCCGCAGGGGCAGGGATCGGGTATTATGCGGGTGATGTCGCGGGTGCGGTAGCGGATGACGGGCAGGGCTTCCTTGGTCAGGGTGGTTATGACCAGCTCTCCCTCTTCACCCACGGGCAGGCGCTCTCCGGTCTTGGGATCGATGATTTCAAAGATAAAGTGATCTTCGGCCAGGTGCATGCCCTGCTTTAACAGGCACTCACCGGAGACGCCGGGGCCCATGATCTCGCTCAGGCCGTAGTTATCGGTGGCGGTGATGTTCCACTTGCGCTCCAGCTCGGCCCGCATCTCCTCGGACCAGGGCTCGGAGCCGAAGAGACCGTAGCGCAGCTTCAGTTGGGTGGGGTCCACGCCCATCTCGGTCAGGGACTCGGCCATATACATGGCGTAGGATGGGGTGCTCACCAGGGCGGTGGTGCCAAAGTCCTGCATGATCATCAACTGGCGCTGGGTGTTGCCGCTGGAGACGGGGATGACGGAGGCGCCCACCCGCTCCATGCCGTAATGCAGCCCGAAGCCGCCGGTGAAGAGCCCGTAGCCGAAGGATATCTGGATGGTATCGCGCCTGGTCACTCCGGCGGCGGTCACCATTCTGGCTACCAGCTCGGACCATGTCCTGAGATCCCGCCGGGTGTAGCCCACCACGGTGGGTTTGCCGGTGGTGCCTGATGAGGAGTGGATACGCACCAGCTTATCTTTGGGAACGGCAAAGAGGCCAAAGGGATAATTATCGCGCAGGTCCTGCTTGGTGGTAAACGGCAGACGGCGCAGATCGTCCAGGCTCCTGAACGCGGCCGGATCGAAACCGGCTTTGGTCATGCGGCGCCGGTACATCGGCACTCTGTCATATGCCCACTGCAGGGTATTGGCCAGGCCCTGGCGCTGCAGCTCTTCTATCTCTTCACGGCCGGCGCATTCGCGTCGCCTGTCCCATATCTTGGTTTTCACTCCGACTACCTTCTTTGTTATATTGACCTTACGCGGCAGGCTTTACGCCTCGGCTGCGGCCTGTTTATCGGATACCGGCTGCCCGGCTGTCCCGCCGTAGACGCGCTCGATATGCTCCTGCGGCATGGGCCTGGTCAGCAGCGACACCAGGGGCATGACCACCATGGGCACCAGGATGGCTATGGTTCCCGCCAGCGGTATGCCGGGCTTGCCCAGCTTGATATACAGCGTCACGGAGGTGAGCAGGCCGGTAATGAGTCCGGCAAAGGCTCCGGCCGTATTGGCCCGACGCCAGAAGAGACCGTAGATATACGGCGCCAGGAAGGAGCCGGCTACGGTGCCCCAGGCGATGATCATCAGGTCGGCGATGACGGCCGGCGGGTGCAGGGCCAGCACGCAGGACAGGACGATGAAACCGGCGCACAGCAGACGCATCAGGGTGACGGTGGATTTGTCTGATCGTTTGCCGGTGCCGGCGTAGATATCTATGGCCACGGCGGAGGCCGAGACCAGGACCAGCGATGAAAGAGTGGACATGGAGGCTGCCAGGACCAGCAGCATTATCATAAGGGTGATCCAGGGTGGCGCAAACTCGGTCAGGAACTGGGGCATCAGGTTATCCAGCTTGATCGGAGGTGCTGCGTAGAAGAGATGGGTCAGCGATCCGGTATAGTAGGCGCCAAAGGCTATAATCAGGGCAAAGAGCGTGGCCACGATGGTGGCCGGCTTGATGGCCTCACGGCTCTTGATGGCGTAGAACTTCTGCACCATCTGCGGCATGCCCCACGGGCCCAGGCTGGTGACTATCACCAGAGACACTAAGGTCAGCCAGCCGGGAATCCCTCCGGCGGCCTTTCCGGCGGTGTTGAGAGCGGGGGCAAACTCGGGCCGCATCAGGCTCTGGGTGGCGTGAATCAGGCCGCCCTGCTGCCCTACCAGGGCTGTGATCATGATGACTACGCCTACTATCATCATCAGTCCCTGGATGAAATCGGTCAGGGTCAGGGCGTAATAGCCGCCCATTATCAGGTAGCAGCCGGTCAGGGCGGCCATGAAGATCAGCGCCTGGGCATACGGTATGTGCAGAGTAGTTTCAAAGAGGTAACTCAGCCCCATATAGACGGCGGCTGTGTAAGGAACCAGGAAGATGAAGATGATCAGTGCGGCCAGTATCTTCAGTGTCCGGCTGCCGTATCTGGCTTCCAGAAACTCCGGCATGGTGATGGCTCCCAGGCGGACGGTCATATCCCGGGTCCGCAGGGCCAGCAGCTTCCAGGCCAGCAGGCTGCCAACCAGGGCGTTGCCCAGGACTATCCACATGGTATTGAGGCCGAAGCCCCACCCCTGTTTGCCGGCGTAGCCGATGAAGAGCACGGCGGAGAAGTAGGTGGTGCCGTAAGCAAAGGCCGACACCCAGGGCCCCACGTTGCGGTCGCATAGAAAAAAGTCTTTTGTGCTCCTGGACTTCTTACGGCCAATGTAACCTATTGTCAGCATACCTATGGCATAAAACAGAATGACGGCGATCTTGATGTCCATGATCTGCCTCCCGTTATAAAGAATATACCTTGGGGCCGGAGATTACCTCCACCCCGCTCTCCCGCAGCAGGCCGGCGGCCTGATCGGGGTTCTCTACGTTGAAAACTATCAGGGTATCCACGATGGCGTACATATACTCCACGTTTATGCCGGCCTCGGACAGCATATTGAGAATCGATCCCAGCCCGCCCGGCTGGTCCGGGACGCGCACGCAGATAAGGCTGCTTTCACGGACGATGAAGTCCTGACCGCGCAGCAGGGCCACGGCGTCATCGGGCTTGTCCACTATGAGGCGGACGATGCCGTAATCGGACATATCGGCCACGGAGAAGCCGCGGATGTTGATCCCGGCCTGACCCAGCAGTCCGGTCAGAGCCGCCAGCCGGCCAGCCTTGTTCTCGATGAATATGGACAGTTCCCTGGTATGCATGGCCTCACCTCGCTACGGCCGCAGCCCGGCGCTCTCGCCCCAGGCTGAAGGCCTTCTCGTTGATCTCGGCTACCTTGCCCTTAAATTTGTCGCGTATGGCGCACAGCCAAAAATCCTCCTCCACCTGCAGCAGGCAGGAGAGGACGCCCATCAGCACCATGTTGGCGGCTCGTATGTTGCCGGCCCGGGCTGCTGTCTCCGTGGCGTCCACTATTACGGTCTCGCCGGCTGCAGCGCCTATGCGCTCCAGGGCATCCACCGGGTAATCCGTGCTGGAGCAGCCCACCGGCAGAATGATCTCGTCGTTGACCACCGCCGTGCCGCCCTGGCAGAGCAGCGGTATACAGCGCAAGCCCTCCAGACGCTCAAAGGCCACCAGTATGTCCGTCTCTCCCTCCGTAATAAGCGGGGAGTGCACTTTGCGGCCAAAGCGCAGATCGCTGACAACGCTGCCGCCGCGCTGGGACATGCCGTGTATCTCGCTCTGCTTGACATCGTAACCGGCCGAGATGAGCACATTGGCGGTCATATCGGAGGCCAGTAATATTCCCTGGCCCCCAACGCCGGCAAAGGTTATGTTTGTTACTTTACTCATGCTTGTCCACCTCTATGGCCCGGCTCGGGCAGATCTGGGCACAGACGCCGCAACCGACGCAGATAGCTTCGTTGATCCTGACACCGGTTTTGCGGCCCTCGCCCGGAACCTTCTCCATGGCGGGACAGCCCAGGTTCAGGCAGAGGCCGCAGCCCCGGCAGGCCTCGTTGTCCAGGCGCGCGGGGTAACGACGGGCTTTCTTATCTATCAGCAGGCAGGGCCTTCTGGTGACTACTACGGATACGCCGGGATAATCTACCGCGGCCCGGACGGCCTTCTCCACGGCGTCCAGGTCGTAGGGGTCCACCACGTGGACGTCTTCCACGCCCAGAGCACGACAGATCTGCGGAATATCCACGGCCGGGGCCTCGCCACCGGAAAGACGCTTGCCGCTGGCCGGATTCTGCTGGCGCCCTGTCATGGCGGTGATGCGGTTATCCAGCACCACCACCGTGCCGCGGCTGCCGTTATAGACCATATTTATCAGGCCGGTCATGCCGGAATGAATAAATGTCGAATCTCCCAGGACGCCCACCACGCCGTCCACCCCGGCCTTCTCCAGACCCAGGGCGCCGCCGATGCTGGCTCCCATGCAGACGCAGGTATCGATGGCCTGCAGAGGTTTGCCCACGGCCAGAGTATAGCAGCCGATATCTCCGGAGACCACCAGTTTGAGCTTTTTTAAGGTGTAGAAGAGTCCCCGGTGCGGGCAGCCGGCACACATGGCCGGGGCACGCATCGGCAGACCTGCGGCAGCGTTGCCTGAATCGGCTTCAGCCGTCTCGGTCAGCCCCAGTCCGGCCCTGACCAGCCCTGGATTCAATTCTCCGGTAGCCGGGAAGGCTTCCTTACCCGTCACCGATATTCCCAGGGCCTTGATCTGCTCCTCCAGGAAGGGATCCAGTTCCTCCACTACGTAAAGACGCTCCACCCCGGCGGCAAACTCTTTGATCATATCGGCCGGCAGGGGCCAGATAAGGCCCAGTTTCAGCACCGATACGCGCGGCGCAGCCTCTTTGACATACTGGTAAGCTATGCCGGAAGCGATAACGCCGATGGAGGTATCACCCCACTCTATGCGGTTGAGGGCGGTGGTTTCGGCAAACTCCGCCAGACGGGTCAGACGCTCTTCCACCACCAGGTGGCGGCGTTTGCCGTGGGCGGGTATCATGACGTATTTGGATTTATCCGGCTGAAAACCGGCTTGGCGCAACGGCAGCGGCTCCGCCGTCTCCACCACCGATTTACCGTGTGAGATGCGTGTAGTTGTGCGCAGCAGCACGGGCGTATCGAAGCTCTCGCTTATATCCAGAGCGGCCATGGTGAATTCCCTGGCCTCGGCGCTGTCCGACGGATCCAGCATGGGCACTTTGGCGGCCCTGGCGTAATGACGGTTGTCCTGTTCATTCTGAGAGCTGTGCATGCCGGGATCATCGGCAGTGATGACTACCAGGCCACCGTTGACGCCGGTATAGGCGGCTGTAAAGAGAGGATCTGCGGCCACATTGAGGCCCACGTGCTTCATGGAGACCAGTGCTCTGGCCCCGCCGAAGGAGCCTCCCAGCCCCACCTCCATAGCCACTTTCTCGTTGGGCGCCCATTCGGAGTAGATATCCGGATAGGTGGCGATGTTTTCCATAATCTCGGTGCTGGGAGTCCCGGGATAGGCCGAGGCCACTCTGACTCCGCCCTCCCAGGCACCACGAGCGATGGCCTCGTTGCCGGATAGAAGCTTCTTCACGGTATAAACCTTCCCCACTGCAATTTATAGTCGTCCGCATTAACACCCAAGCGGCCCTCAAAGGCCGCCTGAAAAATATCATGCCGACAGTCTATTATTTTACACTATTCGGGCTGTTTTGACTACCTGTGAAGCGCCGCTCAGACAGCCTCTTCCATATCGTCCTCGTTGCCCAGGATCTCCCGGCCCAGCTTGCGTTTGATGCGCTGCAGAGCGTTATCCACGGACTTAACGGGCTTATCCAGGGTTTCGGCTATCTGGCTGTATGATTTACATTCCAGGTAGAGCGTGAGCACGCCCATCTCGAAGCCGCTCAGGGTGGTCCTGATCCGGTCCTGGAGATTGTGCAGCACCAGTTGCTGGATGACCACCTCCTGCGGGTCCACCTCGGTGCCCATGAGAAAGGAATCCATCATGGCTCCATCGCTGCACTCATCGTTGATGGGCTTGTTCAGCGATACGTACGAATTGAGAAAACTGTGTTTCTGGCGGGTGGCCGCTTTGATGGCGGTGATTATCTGGCGGGTCACGCAGATCTCGGCAAAGGCCTTGAAAGAGACGGCCCTGTCCGCTTTGTAATCCCTGATGGCCTTGTAAAGACCGATCATGCCTTCCTGGATAATGTCATCGCTGTCGGCTCCCATCAGGAAATAGGATTTAGCCTTGCCCCTGATGAAATTTCTGTACTTGTGGAGCAAATGCTCCGCTGCCTGCTGGTTGCCCTCGCGTGCCTGCAAGGCGATTTCCTCATCCAGCATGGTCTGATACACCGGACGAACGGACTGAAAAGTACCGATCAAACGGACCGCCCTCCCCCAGAGAGTTATTACACAAAATACGATATAATGGCTATGTCTTGCTACCTTCTCTGGGCTATACCGGCCTGTAACAGCGCTCACTCTAGCAAAATGCGCTTACCGTTGTGATCGGCTGTTGTATAACTTTTTAATTGAAATGCTTACATTCCCATTATATGCGGATGAGGAGCAACGGTCAATAGGGATTTTTACCGGTCGCAAAGTTACCCGACCGAGCGTTGCCTGACGGCTTCAAAGAGCAGAACAGCCGCCGCGGCCGAGACGTTGAGTGAGGATATACGGCCAAGCAGGGGTATGCGGACAAGCAGGTCGCATTCCTGGCGAACCAGGCGTCCCAGACCCTTGGATTCCCCGCCCAGGACCAGGGCCAGGGGTATGTTCAGATCGGCTTCATAGTAAAGGTCTTGAGCATCGGCTTCGGCGCCGGCTACCCAGATGCCGGCTTCCTTGATGCGATGCATGGCTGCCACCAGGTTGTTGACGTGGGCCACCGGCATGTATTCTATGGCGCCGGCCGAACTTCTGGCCACGGCCGCCGTCAGTCCCACGGAGCGACGCTTGGGTATGACGATACCGTCGGCCCCGGCCACCTCGGCGGAACGCATGACGGCGCCCAGGTTGCCGGGATCGTTGACTTCATCCAGGATCACCAGCAGCGGCAGACGCCCGCTTTGGCCGGCTGCTGCCAGCATATCGTCCAGTTCAACATAATTCCAGGCGGAGAGGATGGCGATTACGCCCTGATGCAGGGGAACTATCTCATCCAGCTTGGCGCGGTCCACCTCCTGGACGTAGGTCCCGGCCTGCCGGGCCTGCTCCACCAGACGATTAAAAGACTCCCCTCTCAGGGAGCCTTTGGCAACCAATATCTTTTCGATGGGGTGGCCCGCCTTGAGGGCCTCGTTGACGGCATTGCGCCCGGCTGCGTAGTTCATCATACCTTCCTCCAGGTGGTGCCTTCCGTCCTGTCCTCCAGAGCGATGCCTATACCCTGCAGGCGATCGCGCAGCAGGTCGGAGAGATCCCAGAGCTTGCGCGTCCTGAGCTCTCTTCTGACCTCTATCAGCAGATCCATCAGCTCTTCCGTCATGCCTGTCAGGCCGGTCTCTTCGCGCAGTATGCCCAGCAGGTCGCCCATGTGGTGCATACCGTCCAGCAGGCTCTGCAGCAGCGTCGCCGCTCCGGGCATCTCAGCCAGGCCTGCCTCGGCCAGCAGGCGGTTGGCCTCGCCGGCCAGACCGTGCAAAGCGGCCAATGCACCGGCGGTATTGAAATCATCGTCCATGGCGGCGTCAAAGTCCGCCTGCAGTGCGGTCACCCGCTCCAGGCGGGCGGCGTCCGGGCTGCCTCCCTGCGGCAGCCTGGCCAGGGCGCGGGTCAGGCTGTCCCTGGTCTGGCGCAACCGCTCAAGAGCCCGTTTGGCCTCTTCCAGACGCTCGTCGCTGAAATCTATGGGACTGCGGTAATGGACGGAAACGAGGTAGTAACGCACCACTTCCGCCTCGTATCGCTCCAGTATCTGGCGCACGGTGAAGAAGTTCCCCAGTGACTTGGACATCTTCTCCTTGTCTATGGTGACAAAGCCGTTGTGCATCCAGTAACGGGAGAAGGGACTGCAACCGGAATAGGCCTCGGACTGGGCGATCTCGTTCTCGTGATGGGGAAAGATCAGATCCTGCCCGCCGCCGTGGATATCGAAGCCGCAGCCCAGGTATTTGAGCGACATGGCGGAACACTCGATATGCCAGCCGGGACGCCCCGGTCCCCAGGGGCTCTGCCAGGCGGGCTCGCCTTCCTTGGCTCTCTTCCAGAGGGCGAAATCCAGCGGGCTGCACTTGCGCTCGTCGATCTCCACCCGGGCTCCGGACCGCATCTCCTCCAGGTCCCTGCCGGACAGGGAACCGTACGGCGCAAAGCGCGCCACGTCAAAGTAGACGTCGCCGTCCACCTCATAGGCGTATTCCTTCTGCTGGAGCACGGCCACCATCTCCACCACGGCCTCTATGTGCTCCGTGACCCGGGGATAAACGGATGCCCTGATGATCCCCAGGGCGTCCATATCCTCGAAATAGGCGTCTATATAGCGTTGTGCCAGCGCCACGGGATCTATGCCCTCCTGCGCGGCACGGTTGATGATCTTATCGTCGACATCGGTGAAGTTCTGAACATGGTAGACTTCGTACCCCAGGTGCTGCAGATATCGTTTGACGACATCGAAAGTCACATAGGCCCGGGCATGGCCCAGGTGGGAATAATCGTACGGCGTTACGCCGCAGACATACATGGATACGCAACCGGGACGGGCGGGGACAAACTCCTCTTTCCGTCCGTTCATGGTGTTATAAAGCCGCAGGGGCATCAGCCACCTCCTGTTTAATTTTTTGTTTCACTGTCGCTGTGAAGCTCGTCTATGCGACGCTCCAGGGATTCTATCTTCTTCAGCAGGCAGTGGAGCATCTGCGCTTCGGGATCCGGCAGATTGCCGTGCTCCAGGGCTCCGACAACACGTCTGCCTCCCTGCACCACCACGCGGCCGGGAACACCCACCACGGTGCAGTTGGCCGGTACCGGCTTGACGACCACGGCGTTGGCTCCCACCTTGGCGTTATCGCCCACGGTTATGGACCCCAAAACCTTGGCGCCGGTGCTGATCATAACGTTATCGCCGATAGTGGGATGGCGCTTCCCCTGCTCTTTGCCGGTTCCGCCCAGGGTCACACCCTGGTACAGGGTTACGTTGTCCCCTATCTCGGCGGTCTCGCCGATAACGGTGCCCATGCCGTGATCTATGAAGAAGCTGCTGCCTATGACCGCCCCCGGATGTATCTCGATACCCGTGAAGAAACGGGCCACCTGTGAAATCAGGCGCGGGATCAGCGGCACGCCCCGGCGCCAAAGGCGATGGGCAATCCGATGCCAGATTATGGCATGCAGACCGGGATAGGTCAGCACTTCAATAATATTGCGCGCGGCGGGATCGCGTTCAAAAACCGCC
Organism: bacterium; assembly: GCA_028699365.1. Taxonomy (GTDB): domain Bacteria; phylum UBP13; class UBA5359; order UBA5359; family UBA5359; genus UBA5359. The sequence goes on from JAQVUQ010000051.1 coordinate 10,640, forward strand.
CGTATATCAGCTCTTATGGTACCCAGCATCGCCTTCACCCCCCTTGTTAGCTTTTTAGCTGTTTAGCTTGTTAGCTATTTAGTAGTATTCACGCAGACCGCTCAGGCTTTACGATCTTATTGCCTTTACTAGTTTTTCAGCTATTTAGGCTATTAGCAGCATCCAGGCAGATTACGCTTCCTTTACGTTTTCTGCGTTCTCCTAAACAGCTAAATAGCTAAACTGCTCTGTTTAGTCGTTGCAGCAC
>JAQVUQ010000520.1 GCA_028699365.1 bacterium
AGTCAGCAGCTCTTTATTGAATCTCTCCACCGTCCCGAAATGCTGCAGGCACCATGTTTGAAAGAGCTGCCGACAACGCTGACAGAAGCAGAACGGGTGGCCGGGCTCATTATCCAACTGCCAGGCCAGGATCTGCGGATTGGCCCCGTAACGCTCTGCCAGCACTCCGGCAATACGCTCGGAGAGCCGCCGATAGGACGGAGAGGTAGGGCAGGTATACCGGCGTATACCGAAGCCGAACGTCCTGCCGTCCTGCAGCACCGGGCAAATATCGGGATAACTGTCGCATGCCCATCGTGGAGGCACCGCCGTAGGGGTGCAGAGAATTACTCTGATATCTCTCTCAGCCAGCAATTGCAGCGCCTCATCCAGCCATCCGAAATCGAATTCCCCTTCCCGGGGCTCCATTATGTCCCAGGTAAACTCGGCCATACGCACAAAGGATATCTCAGCCTCCGCCAGAAGAGCTACATATTCCCTCAAGCTCTCCCGCGGATGGTGCTCCGGGTAAAAAGCCGCTCCAAGGCCGTGGAATGATCGTATAACAGCGTTGATATCAGATGCCATGTTCAAAGGCTTCCCTCCCCGCACCCGGCTCGTTGTCCTGCAACGACCAGCCCTTGATGAGCACGGTCTTAATCTCGTAAGGCTTGAATTCCAGACTGAACTTGTTACCTGCAACCGTAACTCTGTGCAGCACCGTTCGTTCACGCATATCCGTTTCCAGCACCTCATCAACTCGGCCGCCGAAGGCTATAGTTGCCTGCCCGCCCTTACCTTCCACCTCAAACAAACGAATTACGACTCCCTTACCATTGGCGGCAGACTTCAGGCAGGAAAACTCCACCTTGCCGGATATCAGCATCATATCCCTGCCCGTATTCAGCCAAGGACCGATGGAGCGCAGAGGCCAGGCCGCAACCGGCTGGTTGGCACACTGAGCCGCCCGGCAAACCGATCCGGCTGCCCAGTTACCCTGGTAGACCATCAATTCGTAATCCAGAGTCTGAGTCCCACCCGTTTCACTCGTCTGCTCTTCCGACCGCTGCTCGTCCTGATAGAAGGGCCGCCGCATCAGGCTGATCCTCATCTCACCGTCTATCACATGCGCCCCGCTGATGCCCTTGCCGATAAAGGCCAGGCCGCACTCCTGATCCTCAAGAGAGAAGAATCTCAGGAAGGGCCAGTCCCCCCGTGCTTTGGGGAGCCCGTCATACGCGCCCCTGTCGACAACGGCAAAGGGGACTTCGTATAATGCCGACGTCCTCTTAATGGCAGTCGGGAAACGCAATTGCACCTGTCCCGCCTTTCCCTGCCAGTCAATGATCGTCCGGCATTTGATGCGGTTACCCTCCCGGGGGAGGATGATCTCCTGCTGCCATGAGAATGCTGTCTTGCTCCACCAGATAACATCGCTCAGGTCACCGGAGTATGCTATCTTTTCATAGAGATCATTCTTCTCGTATCTATCCAGGCTGATCCTGCCCTTGCCGGCATCGACTCTAAGGCCGGTAAACTCCTCTACCCAGGGATCGCCCATGTCTTCCTGAAAGAGGAGCAGGTTGCCGGCATCCCTGAGCATCTCCCGGCCGTTGGCCAGCAGCCGCAGGCTGACCATACCCTTTCCGTTTCTGAACTCCAGCCTGTAGCGGTCGTTCTTCAGCACCGCCTTATCCGGGTTGTCCGCTACAACCGGTTGAGCTGCAGATGTGCCCCGGCTGATCGAAAAGCGCTTCAAACCAAGGGCGGGAGCCTGTCTGCAGAGGAAAGTCAACCGGCTGCCCTCCTGCAGGCAGGGCACCGGCGTGCCGTCCGTCTCTATGACTGAAGCCGCCTCTCCGGTCAGGGAGACGAGTTCCACCTCGCATAAATCGGTACGCCTGTACGGCAGAGGATTGAAGACGAGCAGTTCGGCGGTTTCCGCATTGCCTCCGGCAGAAGAACCGGCAAACCGGATCATATCCTCCTCCATTCCGGCCGTCAGGTTCTCCACCACAGCGTACCTTTGCATGATATCCTTGTGGGCAACCTCCGTGTGACAGCCGCAGATGCTGTCGTGAAACTGATTAAAGACAACGTTGCGCCATGCCTCATACGATATATCGTCCGGATAATCAATGCCCTGCAGACGCAATACGGTTCCCGCCGCTTCCAGGCTTAACAAGCGATTCTCAAAGTAGCGGTTGAGCTGCTTGACATCGGTTCTGCTGGTATAACAACCGGTGAACTCCGGATTGAACTCGCCTGAGAGAACCGGCAGAAATGCTCCTGCTCTGTCGGCTGTCTCGACTTCTGCAAACATCTGCCGGGGAATGCTGAACCGGTAACTCTCCGGCTCCTCCTCATCCCATTCTCTGACCGCGGATACGGTGTATTCCATCGGAGGCACTCTCTCCGCTTGAGGCATGGCATAGACGTAATCATGCAGAGCCGTCATTCTCTTGATATTGGCAAGTCCCTCCGCTTTCAACTGTTCGACAGGGCGAAACTCCCAGACGACCGGCACTCCCCAGCCGCCCAGTATCATGCTGCCGTCTGGCCCCTTCCAGTAGTGTATATGGGGTGACAGCTTTTCTGCCAAATATCCAATTCCCCGCGAGGCATAGCGCCCGGCTATAAACCACTTGAACCCCGATTTGGCGGCTATCTGCGGCATCTGCAGGCCCATACCAAAGACATCGGCAAAGAGTGCGGTTTCCACGCTG
>JAQVUQ010000521.1 GCA_028699365.1 bacterium
GAAGCACGCCTGCGGGCCATCATAGGCGAGCATATCTACGGCATGGACCAGGAGAGCCTTGAAAGCGCCGTAGTTCGGCTGCTGCATGAACGCAGGAAGAAAATGGCCACGGCCGAGTCCTGCACAGGCGGTCTTGTTGCCCATTTGCTTACCAATATTCCAGGTGCTTCCGCCGTCTTTCAGGGCGGTATCGTCTCTTATTCCAACAGGGCCAAAATCGATCTGCTGGATGTAGATGAAGCGATTATCCGCAACCACGGCGCCGTAAGCCCGGAGTGTGCCGCAGCCATGGCTGTGGGTGCCGCCAGGGCGCTTAAAGCCGACATAGCACTCTCGCTCACGGGCATAGCCGGTCCCGGGGGCGGCAGTGAGGAGAAGCCCGTCGGGCTTGTCTATATCGGACTGTCCACCCCTGACGGCCAGGCTGTGAAAGAAGCGCGGTTCGGCGGCGGGCGTGAAGAGAACAAGCTCAGGTTCGCCAGAACCGCCCTGGATATGCTTAGGCGTTATCTGCTGACCGGAGAACTGACAGGGGAGCGTTGTTGACTTGAGCCGGTTATTCATTGCCGTACAGGTGTCGGCAGAGATCCGGCAGGAGTTGTATCGCCTTCAGGTCGCACTCTTCGCCGGAATGCCTTATGCCAGACCTGTTCATCCGGATAATCTTCATGTTACTCTGAGATTTCTCGGAGAGGTGAAAGCGGACCGTGTTTCAGATGTGGTTGCCGCATGCGGGCGAACTGCGGCTGCATTTGCACCTTTCTCCATGGAGATATCCGGTGTAGGATCATTCCCCCGTAAAAACCCCAGGGTGATCTGGGCCGGTATCAAGGACGGAAGCGACTACCTGATTGACATTAATAATAAGCTTGAAGCACTTCTTGTCGACGCCGGCTTCCCGGCGGACGATAAATCTTACCGGCCGCATCTTACGCTGGCCAGGTTGAAGCCGGCATGGGAGATCGTGCGTCTGAAAGAACGGCTTATCAACCTGGATGATTTTTTATTTGGCCGGCAAACGGTGGAGGATATCGTGCTCATGGAAAGCCGTCTGGGACATGACGCACCGGTGTATACCGAAGTAGCGTGCCGGCCGTTGTCCGGTTGAAACACCGGCAAGAGAGCCCAAATGCTTGTAAGAGAACAGATGTTTGTTGTATAATATAAAGGTTCACGGTTAAGAGATTAGGGCTGTGGAAAAGGATAGGGGTCCCAGACCCCCGAAGAAATACGCAATCCGCATTCCGCAATCCGCATTACGTTAAGGGGGAGAAATATGCTGGAAAAAGAAAAGGCTCTTGAACTGGCGATAGCACAGGTGGAAAAGAGCTTCGGTAAAGGGTCCATTATGCGTCTCGGCGAGGCCGGGGCCATTATGCAGGTGGAGGTCATACCCACTGGGTCGCTTTCGCTGGATATCTGTCTGGGCGTAGGCGGCATACCCAGGGGAAGGGTGATCGAGATATACGGCCCGGAGGCCTCCGGCAAGACAACGATGGCGCTGCACATCATCGCCGAGGCTCAGAAGATGGGAGGCACCGTAGCCTTCATAGATGTGGAGCACGCTCTGGATCCCACCTACGCGCGCAACGTGGGCGTCAACATCGATGAGTTGATGATCTCCCAGCCGGATACGGGTGAGCAGGCTCTGGAGATTGCGGAGATACTGGTCAGAAGCAGTGTCATAGACGCCGTGGTCGTCGATTCCGTGGCGGCTCTGGTGCCCAGGGCTGAAATAGAGGGCGAGATGGGCGACTCCCATATGGGCCTTCAGGCAAGGTTGATGTCACAGGCACTGCGCAAGCTGACCGGTGCCATCAGTAAATCGAAAACATCCGCCATCTTCATCAATCAGATTCGCGAGAAGATAGGCGTTATGTTCGGCAACCCCGAGACGACCCCCGGAGGGCGGGCTTTGAAGTTCTACTCCTCCGTGCGCCTGGAAGTGCGTAAAATGGATACCATCAAGTCCGGCAACGATATCATCGGCACTCGCACCAAGGTGAAGGTAGTCAAGAACAAGATGGCTCCGCCGTTCAAACAGGCCGAGTTCGATATCATTTACGGCAAAGGCATTTCTCATGAAGGCGATCTGCTGGATATGGGCGTAGCCAACGACATAATCAGCAAAACCGGAGCATGGTTCAACTATGGTGAGCACCGGCTGGGCCAGGGACGGGAGAATGCCAAGGAATACCTCCTGTCCAACCCTGAAATAGCTAAAGAGATCGAGAACAAAATACTGGAAGCGGTCGGCTTTAAGAGTAAGGCAATTGCAGAAGTAATTGAAGAAAAGTAAACTGTTCAGACAGAGAGGGGCCGGAATTCCGGCCCCTGACTTTATGGGAGGAACAGGATATGCCGTGTGGTTCCGGGAAGCCGGATGATGCTCTTGCGGCCGCCTACGAAGCGGCTTTGGTGCTCCTGACTTATCGTGACCGCAGCCTGTCGGAGATGAGGGACAGGCTGAAGCGGAAGAGTTATGAGCCCGATGTCGTCGAAGCCGTCATCGATCGTTTGATCGACGAAAATCTGCTTGATGATGAGCGTTTTATGCGCAGCGTCATCAGAGCCGGTATGGGCGGCAGGCCTGCGGGCAGGCGCAGGCTCAGGTATGAGCTGAAGAAGAAGGGTATAGCGGATGAACTGGTAAGCGAGGGTATAAGGGAGATGTACAGCGACGACGATGAAGAGGCGCTGGCTC